>CAYNOF010000750.1:0-4269 GCA_964398335.1 uncultured Rhizobiaceae bacterium | reverse complement strand
GCCGGACGCGATGCGCCATCTTGCCGTTGGCCGGTACCGTGTCGATCGTGGCGCGCGCCGCGCTGCGCAGATCGGGCAGCAGGCTCATCGCGCGCTGCACGGCCTGGGCCGCCTGTTGCGAGTTGGTGAAGGCACCAAGCTGGATCGCCCATTTGCCGCTCTCGACATTGGCGTCACCCGAAGCGGGCGTGCGGCTGTCGAACTCGGCGGAGGAGCTCGGTTGCGGCGCGGCGCGTGCCGTGAGCGTGGCACGCGGCGCTTCGCCGGGGAGCACCGCACCCGGCGCAAAATTGATCGAGGTGTATTTCGCGCCGGCCGGGGGCTTGGCTGGCCGGTACTGGGCGAGCCTCAAGGTGGCGGCGCGTTCGAAGCCGCGGTCCAGCGCATCGCCCATCGCCGCGTCGCGCTCGCTGGGCGTCGAGCCGCCGAGCACCACGCCGATCAGCCGCCGTCCGTCACGCATCGCCGACGTCACCAGGTTGAAGCCGGAGGCGTTGATGTAGCCGGTCTTCAGGCCGTCGAGGCCGGGGTACCAGCCGAGCATCTGGTTGTGGTTGCGCAGCACGCGCCCCGCGAAGGCGTATTCCTGCACCGAGAACAGCGGGTAGTAGTGCGGGAAGTCGTGCAGCATCGCCTGTGCCAGGGTCGCGAGGTCGCGCGCCGTGGTGACCTGCGCCGGATCCGGCAGACCCGAGGCGTTGCGGAAGGTGGTGTTGGTCATGCCCAGCTGCCGCGCCTTCTGCGTCATGGTCTGGGCGAAGAGCGTCTCGTCGCCGGCGAGCTGCTCGGCGATCACGACAGCGGCGTCGTTGGCCGACCGTGTGATCAGCCCCATGATCGCGTCGCGCACCGCCAGGCTGCTGCCGGGATGCATGCCGAGCTTCGACGGCGACATCGAGGCGGCGTGCACCGACACCGGCATGCGATCGCCCAGCTTCAGCCGGCCGCTGTCGAGCGCCTCGAAGGCGAGGTACAGCGTCATGATCTTGGTCAGCGACGCGGGGTGACGCCGCTCGTCGGCCGAGGCCGCCTCCAGTTCCTGGCCGCTCTCGGCGTCGATCACCAGCATCGCATCGCGGGGCAGCGCTGGATTGACGACGGCTGGCGTGGTCGTGCGGCGCATCTTGTGCGGCGTGGCTTTTTGCACAGCGGCCGAAGATTTGCCGCGCACAACCGTGGCGCGGTTCTGCGCTTCAACGGGGGTGGCCGCGAGCAGCCACACCACGGCCATCATCGTCATACCGATCGCCACCAGAGGGGATGGCAGGCGACCCACGCGGCACTCGACCATGAGCGTCTTTCTTAGCGTCTTTTTAGTGTCAAATGAGGGGATTAGTTGATTGTCCACAAGGTTACGCGAGGATGCTCAGAATCGCAATTCAGAAGTGGGCGTATGGTCGGGTCTCCATTCGGCCGCAAAGTCGCGGCAGTCTGAACACATCTGGTTCGGGGCAAGGCAGGAGTGGTTGATGACGAGGTTCGGGCGGGCGGTTTTTGCGGCCGCGATGATGGTGCTGGGCGCCTGCACCGCCGACCCCAATGGTGAAGGCCGGGAAATCGAGGCACCGATCGGCCGCAGCTTCTACTGGTTCCGCTACATCGGCGGCGCCGACATCCGCGACACCTGCACGTCGGGCGCACCCGATCGCCTGCGCCTTGTGTACAATGCCGTGTGGGGCGAGCAGGTGCGCATCTACGACATCGTCGGCCCGCGCATGACGGCGCGCGTGCTTACCGACATGTCGGTGGGGCTGGAACTCGAGATCAGCTCGATCGGCGACCTGCTGGGGCCGTGGAAGGCGCGCAAGGCGGACCGGGTGCTGAACGCCGCCGAGTTGGACCAGCTCAACCAGGCGCTCGCCGCCAGCGGCGGCTTCGGGCCGCCCGCATCCAGCCGCGATCTGCAATCCCAGGAGTTCTGGTGGAGCGTGGCGTCGTGCCGCAACGGCCGCTGGGGCTATGCCGCGTACGATTTCCAGACCGATGGTTTCGCCCGCGTGCGCTTCGCCGAGCCGCTCTTCGCCCTCGACCCGATGGCGCGCCAACTGCCGCCGCCGCCGCCGCGTCACACGGCCGGTGAGCGGATGGGCCGCGAGAGCCAGCAGACCCACAGCAAATGGCGGCTGTCGATCGGCGCGGACGGCCCGCGCTACTGACGTGACCCCGCGCGGCAGGCTTTGGGCGGCGCGGAAAATCGGAGTACACTGGCCGCCGGCCGTGGCCCTTTTGTTGCGTCGCGGCAATGCCTATGTAGAGAAGCGTTTCGGTCAGGTCGGACGATGAGGACGGTATTGGGGATCATTTTCGCGAACGCCGAGTGGCGCCTGAGCGGCGAGCCGCCGCGGCGCGACGACGACGGTCGCGGTGGTGATCGCAACAACGATACCGACAAGGGCAATTCGGGAACGGCGACGCTGACGCGGACCCGGACCAAGAAGCCCTCGATGTACAAGGTCCTGATGCTCAACGACGACTACACGCCGATGGAGTTCGTCGTCCATGTGCTGGAGCGTTTCTTCAGCAAGAACCGCGAGGAAGCGACGCGCATCATGCTGCACGTCCATCAGCGCGGCGTCGGCGTATGCGGAGTGTTCACCTACGAGGTCGCCGAGACCAAGGTGATGCAGGTCATGGATCTGGCGCGCAAGCACCAGCATCCGCTCCAGTGCACGCTGGAGAAGGAGTAGCGGAAGAGGGGGCAGGAGTAGGCAGATGCTGTCGAAGAACCTCGAGAAGACCCTTCACCGCGCGCTGGCGCTGGCCACCGAGCATCGTCACGAGTACGCCACGCTCGAGCATCTGCTCCTGGCGCTGACCGACGACACCGACGCCATGGCCGTGCTCAAGGCCTGCTCGGTCGACCTCGACAAGCTGCGCCGCGAGCTCAGCCGCTACATCGAGGAGGAGCTCAAGGGCCTCGCGACCGACAGCGTCAGCGATCCGCAGCCGACCGCCGGCTTCCAGCGGGTGGTACAGCGCGCGGCGATCCACGTGCAGTCATCCGGCCGCGAGGAGGTCACCGGCGCCAACGTGCTGGTGGCGATCTTCTCCGAGCGCGAGAGCCATGCGGTCTATTATTTGCAGCAGCAGGGCCTGTCGCGCTTCGACGCGGTGAATTTCATCAGCCATGGCGTCGCCAAGACGCCGGGCCGCACCGAAACCCGCCGCGTCCGCGGCGCCGACGAGGACTCGAAAGAGGACAAGGTGGCCAAGCAGGGTGAAGAGGCTCTCCAGGCCTATTGCGTCGACCTCAACCAGAAGGCCCGCGAGGGGCGCATCGATCCGCTGATCGGTCGCGAGCTCGAGGTCGAGCGCACCATCCAGATCCTCTGCCGCCGCACCAAGAACAATCCGCTCTACGTGGGCGATCCCGGCGTCGGCAAGACCGCCATCGCCGAGGGCCTGGCGCGGCGCATCGTCGAGGGCGACGTCCCCGACGTGCTGAAGAACGCCGTCATCCACGCGCTCGACATGGGCGCGCTGCTCGCCGGCACGCGCTATCGCGGCGACTTCGAGGAGCGCCTCAAGGCGGTGCTCGCCGAGCTCAAGAACAAGCCGGGCTCGATCCTGTTCATCGACGAGATCCACACCGTGATCGGCGCCGGCGCCACCTCGGGCGGCTCGATGGACGCGTCGAACCTTCTGAAGCCCAGCCTGGCCAGCGGCGACATCCGCTGCATCGGCTCGACCACCTACAAGGAATACCGCAACTACTTCGAGAAGGACCGCGCTTTGGTGCGGCGCTTCCAGAAGATCGACGTGCCCGAGCCGTCGATGGCCGACGCGGTGAAGGCCGCCGTCGATCTGTCGGCGAAGTACATCAACGACCGCAAGCTGCCCGACAAGGCGATCGACGTGATCGACGAGGTCGGCGCGGCGCAGATGCTGAAGCCCGAGGGCCAGCGCAAGGGCGTGATCGACGTCGCCGACATCGAGGAGATCGTCGCCAAGATCGCGCGCATCCCGCCCAAGAGCGTGTCGAAGGACGACACCGAGCTGCTGCGCAACCTCGACCGCGACCTGAAGACCGTGGTCTACGGCCAGGATCGCGCCGTCGAGCAGCTGGTGGCTGCCATCAAGCTGGCCCGCGCCGGCCTGCGCGCGCCCGAGAAGCCGATCGGCAGCTACCTGCTGGCCGGCCCGACCGGCGTCGGCAAGACCGAGGTCACGCGCCAGCTCGCCAAGCTGCTGGGCCTGGAGCTGATCCGCTTCGACATGTCGGAGTACATGGAACGGCACAGCGTCTCACGCCTGATCGGCGCGCCGCCG
>CAYNOF010000749.1:0-1360 GCA_964398335.1 uncultured Rhizobiaceae bacterium | reverse complement strand
GCCGGCGCCGCCGCCGGGCACCATACCCGCCATGAACGGGTTCATCAGCTTCATCGCCTGCTGGAACATCGCCATGTTCTGGCGCGCGGCGTCCTCCAGCCCGCTGAACGGTTTGAAGCCGAAGGCGTTCTGCATCGCCGCACGCATCTGCTCCTGGTTGCGCGCGAAGGCCTGCATCGACATGTCGAGGTACTGCGGCACCAGTCCCTGCAGGTTGTCGCCGTAAAAGGCGATGAGCTGGCGCAGGAAGGAGATCGGCAGCAGGTTCTGCCCGCTCTTGCTCTCTTCCTCGAAGATGATCTGGGTCAGCACCGAGCGCGTGATGTCCTCGCCGGTCTTGGCGTCATAGACCACGAACTCGGTCTTCTCCTTCACCATCTGCGCCAGATGGTCGAGGGTGACATACATCGATGTCGACGTGTTGTAGAGCCGGCGGTTGGCGTACTTCTTGATGACCACCGGCGCGGGTTTCGCGCCGGAACCGGACTCGGGCTGCGTCGCCATGATCGCTGTCTCCGCCAATGCCGCGCCGCACAAGATGATAGCGTAACCCCCGGGGCCGACTGGAGCAAGCCACAGGTGCGTTGCGGTGAGTGCGACTGCTCAACCGGGACGGCAGGAGCCCGGCTGGGTCACAACATGGACACGGGTGACGAAGCCACCGGGTGCGTGCGCCCAACTCACCGCCGGCGGCGGCAGCCCGGCGATCGGCTCGCCGAAATGCACCAGCACGCCGCCCTCGGCGCAGATCCGTCGCGCCGCCTCGGCCAGCGGCACGTCGAAGCGTCCGCCATCGCTCACGACGTACAGGTCATAGCGCGGGCGCTGCCGGTCGACGGGCGCGCCCAGGATGTAGAATCGCCGGTGGATGCCGCGCTCCTGGTAGATGTGCTCTTCACTCAGCGCCCTCGGCACGGCGCCAGAGGCCAGCTTGAAGCGTTCGAGACCCAGCCGCAGCTTCTCGCGCCAGGCGTCGGGGGCGGCGACCGACGTCCAGATGCGCTCGGCCGCCTCGGGGGTCGGCAGCGGCAGGTCGATGCGGTCCATGACATAGACCTTGGTGCCCGCCGGCACGTTGCGCTCGATCCACGCCACGGCCTGGTCGGCGCTGCGCGCGTAGCGCAGCGTGCCGGCGTCGACCACGGCGATGGCGACGGCGGGCGTGACCACGATGGCGCCGAGCCCGAGCAGGGCGAAATTCCGGCGTGCCTGCGGGAGATGCTCGCTGAGCGCGTCGAGCGCGATCGGCAGCAGGCCGATGGTGGCTACGACCAGCGCACCATCGTGGCGCAGGCCGAACGCCGAAGGCTTCGACGCGATCACCGTCAGCAGCAGCAGCCAGAGCCCGGCCAGCGCATCG
>CAYNOF010000748.1:0-1370 GCA_964398335.1 uncultured Rhizobiaceae bacterium | reverse complement strand
GCTCCTGTAAATCCATCCTGCTTCAAATCTAATTTCCGGTCTTCAGCTTGGAATCCGCGGTAAGGATGGGGACGTGCTGCACGATCTCAATGCCAAAGCCTTCCAGCGCGGCCACGCGCCGGGGATGGTTGGTCAGCAGGCGAATCCGCCGCAGGTTTAAATCGGAAAGAATCTGCGCCCCAATGCCGATGTCGCGCTGGGTTTTACGTTCGGTTTCCGGCAAAGACGGATTACGCCGCTCGCGGTGAAAAGCCAGGGTGGCCCGCTCGCCGACTTTCTCTACCGAGAAGCCTTGCGAGGTCTGGTGCAGGTAAATCAGGGCCCCTTGTCCCTCGCGGGCAATGGCCTGCATGGCGCCTTCCATGGAGGCATGACAATCGCAGGCGGTAGAGCCGAAAACGTCTCCCATCAGACAATGCGCCTGCATGCGTACCAGTACCGGGGTGTTGCTGTGTTCGATGTCTCCCTTGACCAGGGCCACGTGGGACTCGCCGCCGTGGATTTCGCTCTGGTAGGCGATGACACGGAACTCGCCGTGTTGCGTGCCAATCAACGCTTCGCCCAGACGATGCACGTAACGCTCGTGCTGCATGCGGTAACGAATGAGCTCGGCGACGGTCAACATCTTCAGGCTGTGGGTGTGGCAGAACTCGATCAGGTCGGGGACCCGCGCCATGCTGCCGTCCTCGCGCATGATCTCGCAGATAATGCCGGCGGGAACCAGGCCGGCCATGCGGGCGAGATCGACCGCCGCCTCGGTCTGGCCGGCCCGCACCAGCACCCCGCCTTTGCGGGCCCGCAACGGGAACATGTGTCCGGGCCGCGCCAGGTCGGAGGGGCGAGTGGCGGGATCGATGGCCACCTGAATGGTGCGGGAACGGTCCGCCGCCGAAATGCCGGTGCTGACCCCTTCGCGGGCATCAATGGCCTCGCAGAAGGCCGTGCCGTAGTTCGAGGTGTTCTCGGCGCTCATGGGGCCGATGCGCAGGTGGTCCAGGCGCTCTTCAGTCATGGCCAGGCAGATTAGGCCGCGGCCATACTTGGCCATGAAATTGATCAGCTCAGGAGTGACTTTTTCCGCCGCCAGGGTAAGGTCGCCTTCGTTCTCGCGGTCCTCGTCGTCGACCACAACAATCATGCGGCCGGCGCGGATCTCTTCAATCGCGGTGGGAACATCGGTAAATGCGGTGGCGGGCGTCATATCTAAAAATTGTAGCAAAAGCGGTGCAGGTTCACCTCCTGAGCTTGCGCTGTACCCTGTATTCCCAAATCAGCACAATCATGTAGGCCCAGATGTCTTCATCTGGGCGGCCGGGCAGGGCCCGGCGGTAGAATAGTGGGCCGTGCCACAGTCGTATTACCAGCGCACT
>CAYNOF010000747.1:0-4501 GCA_964398335.1 uncultured Rhizobiaceae bacterium | reverse complement strand
TGATAGATGACATACCAGGATAATAAGTCATCTTGTACTAGTTTAGAAGGTCGCCAAAATCGGGCGATGTCATCCCTCAGCCAGATCCGCCAGATCGACTACACCGTCGTCTATGCCCGCGACCTTCGGGCGATGCGCCATTTCTATGAAACGGTCATGGAGTTCCCGCTGCAGCGGATGCTCAACGAGACCTGGATCGAATACCGCGTCGGCGCCAACACCTTGGCGCTTACGGTGCACGGCCCGCGCTTCGGCGCTGCACCGCCCGCAGCCGGCGGCCTGTCGCTGCAGCTCGCTTTCCGAGTCGCCCCGCCTGTCGTGGCGCAATGCGCGGCGGCGCTGGAGGCCAAGGGTGTGGGGCTGATCGCGCCGCTGACCGATCAGCCGTTCGGCCACCGCACGATCTTCTTCCGCGACCCCGACGGCAACGTGCTGGAGATCTACGCCGAGCTGTGATCAGCCGGGCACGTCGGTGCTGCCCCGGCTCCAGCCGAGCAGGCGACGCTCGGCGAGGTCCATGAGCGCGGTGAGCGTCATCACGAGCAGGGCGACGATCAGGATCAGCGCCAGCACGCCGGCGACATCGAAGCGTCCGCTGAAGCTCTGCAGCAGCACGCCCAGCCCGCGCTTGGCGGCGAGCATCTCGCCGATCACCGCGCCGGCGCTGCAGTAGATCAAGGTGAGCTTGAGCCCGGCGAAGATGCCGGGCAACGCCCAGGGGAAGCGGACGTGCAGGAACAGGCGCAGCGCCGAGGCGCCGAACAGCCGCGACATCAGCAAGAGATCGCGATCGACGTTCTTCAGCCCGCCGAGCGTGCTCAGCAGCATGATGAAGTAGCCGAGCGAGAAGGCGAGCACGACCTTCGAGGCGATGCCGATGCCGAACCACAGGATGAACAGCGGACCGAGCGCGATGCGCGGCATGCTGTTGAACGCGGTCAGGAAGGGCGAGACGATCCGGTTGAGCCAGTCGTTGCGATCGAGGACGACGGCACTGCCGATGCCGAACACCACCGACAGGACGAAGGCGATGGCGATCTCGAGCACCGTCGTGCCGAGGTCGGGCAGGACCTCGCCGTCGCGGAACAGGCTCCACAGCGACTTGGCGACGCCTGCCGGCGTCGACACGAAGGCGGCGTTGACCAGGCCGAGCTCGACCGCGCCCTGCCACAGCGCCAGGATGACGGCGAGGAACAGCGCCCGCGCCGCGTGGATCGAGGTCGAGCGGTCGCCGGCCGGACGCACCGCCGCACCGAGCCGGGCTTCGGAATTGGCGATGTCGGTCATTGCGCGCTCGCCTTCAGCGCCGTCCACGTCCTGCGGTAGAGGTCATGGTAGTGGGCATCGGCCTGCAGCGCGTCGGCCGAGCGCGGCCGATCGAGGTCGACGCGGACTTCCTCGACGATGCCGGTTCCCTGCTTCGACATCACCAGCACCCGGTCGGCCAGGGTGATCGCCTCGCCGATGTCGTGGGTCACGAAGACGACGGTGGCACCGCTCGTCTCCCACAGGCGCAGCAGCTGGTCATGCAGCACGAGCTTGGTCTGCGAGTCGAGCGCGCTGAACGGCTCGTCCATGAGATAGAGGCCGCGGCCGACGGCGAAGGCGCGGGCCAGCGATGCCCGCTGGCGCATGCCCTGCGACAGCCGCGAGGGATAGAGATCGCGGGCGGCGAGCAGGCCGACCTTCTCGATATAGGCCAGCGCCCGGCGCGCGCGCTCCTCGCGGCCGACCCCGGAGAGCTCGAGGCCGTACTCGACATTGCCCGTGACGGTGCGCCAGGGCAGCAGCGCATCGCGTGCCAGCACGTAGCAGATGTCGCGGCGCCCGGCGGCCGGCGCCGAGCCGGCGACGCTCACCGTCCCGGCCGCCGCCGGCACGCGGCCGGCGATGACGTTCAACAGCGTGGTCTTGCCGCAGCCGCTGGCGCCGATCAGCGCGACGAACTCGCCGCGCCGCACAGCGAGTTCGACGCCGCTGAGCGTGTTGCGCGCCTGGCCGAAATTCACGTCCAGGCCGCGCACGCTGATGTCGATCGCCGTCGTCATGGACAGCTGAAGCTCTCCCGCGCCGTATCGGCGACCACGTCCTTGCGCGTCTTGGGCTGGGCGAGCTGCTTGTTGTCGACCAGCAGCTTCGACCAGGTGTCGATGGTGCGCGGCGTGATCTCGGGACCGAAGGTCGGCAGCAATCCCTTGACCATTGTCTTGAAGGCCGGTTCGGGAAGATCGGGGACCTTCACGTACTTCTGCATCAGGGCGACGACCTCGTCGAGATTCTCGGGCTTGCTGAACCAGCAGTACGACTCCTCCAGCGCCTTGGCGAAGCGCGCCACGACTTCCGGCTTGTCCTTGATCGTCGAGGTCGACGCCCACCAGCCGTTGTAGCCGAGATCGTGGAAGACCTTGGGGCCCTGGTTCTTCGACAGATCGACGACGACGACGGCCTCCTTGCTCGCTGCCGCGATCGACAGCAGCGGCTCGATGCTGAGATAGGTGTCGACGGTGCCGCGCTGCAGCGCCGGGCGCGCGGTGTTGGGCAGCCCGACGGCGAGGAAGGTCACGTCGCTCGCCTTGTGGCCGGCATCGGTGAGGATGGTCTGGGCCATGAAATGCACCGAGACGCCGAGCGCCAGCACGCCCCAGTTCTTGCCGACCAGGTCCTGGACGACACCGGGATAACCCTCCGCCTGGTGCGGCAGGGCGATGCCCGAGCGCACCAGCAGCGCGAACGGCACCTTCACCGTCGAGCCGGCGACGGCACGCACCGGCAGGCCCTTGTCGACGGCCAGGATGAGGTTGTCCCAGGAGTTGTTGACGAAGGTCACGCTGCCGCTGGCGACGGCGGAGGTCATCGCCGGCCCGCTGGCGACCGGCACGAGCTCGACCGAAAGCCCGTTCTTCTCGAAGAACTTCTTCTCGCTGGCGACCAGCACCGGCATCGAGATCAACGCGCCGGGATAGTAGCCGACGCTCGCCTTTTCCTGCGCCATCACCGGCGCGGCCGCGACGGCCGACGCCAGGCCCAGGGCCAACGCCCCGGCAATGATCCGTTGTCTCATCTGTTTCCGCCCCTTGTTGTCCGCTCTCACCAAACCCCGTCCTCGCGCAGGGAGCGACGCTGCGATGCGTCGTAGCCCAGTTCGGCAAGGACATCGTCGTTGTCGGCCGCAAGCAGTGGCGGGCCGCGCTCGGGCGCGATCCGTCGTCCATTGAGCTTGAAGCCGGCAGTCGGCAGCGCGGCCTCGCGGCCCTGCGCAGGCAGTGCAAGGCTGCGGAACAGATCGCGCGCCGAAACCTGCGCCTCGTCCAGCAACTCGGGCACCGAGCGCACCGCGCCGACCGGCACGCCCGCCGCGGCCAGCCGGCTCTCCCATTCGATCGCCGGGCGCTCAGCCAGGCACGCCGCGATGATCGCGCGCAGTTCGGCCTGGTTTTGTTTGCGCGTCGCCGGATCGCGGAAGCGCGGATCGCTCGCAAGCTCCGGACGGCCCAACGCGCCGCACAGCGCAACGAACTGCGCCTCCGTGTTGGCCACGACAGTGAGTTGGGACGTGCCGGTCTTGAACAACCCCGACGCCGGTGAGCCGCTGGCGGCCGCGTTGCCGACCGGCGCGGCCGGCACGCCGCCGTTGATGTGGGACGACACGATCGAGCCCATCGCGGCGACGGCGCAGTCGAGCATGCCGACGTCGATCTGCTGCGCCTCGCCGGTGCGGTCGCGTTCGTGCAGCGCTGCGAGGATCGCAAGGGCCGCCGACAGGCCGGTGAGGTAGTCGACCAGCGGCGGTCCGGTGCGGCTGGGCGCCGTCTGCGGCGTGCCGGTGACCGACATGATGCCGGATACCGCCTGGATGATGTGATCATAGGCGGGGCGCGGCGACATCGGTCCGTCCTGGCCGAAGCCCGAGATCGAGCAGTAGACGATGCGCGGGTTGACGGCGCGGATGTCCTCGAAGCCGACGCCCAGCCGCTTGGCCGTGCCGGGCCGCCAGTTCTCGATCATGACGTCGACGCCGGCCGCGATCTCGCGCGCGATCCGCACGCCGCGCGGATCCTTGAGGTTCAGCGCCACCGAGCGCTTGCCGGCATTGCACGAGAGGAACGTGCTGCCGAGACCGGCAGCCACCAGCGCCGCGTCGCCGCCCTGGCGGCGCATCCAGTCGCCCTCGGCCGGGCGCTCGATCTTGATCGTCTCCGCGCCCAGCAGCGTGAGCATGTAGGAGCAGTAGGGGCCGGCGATGACGCTCGCACATTCGAGCACACGCACGCCCTGCAGCGGCAGCCGACTCATGCGCTCAACGATCTCCGCGGCGAAATTGGTAGTGATCACTACCATATGGCTTGAACCTCGACGCGGTCAAGTGATAAGCCCCTCGCCATGCGAGAGCCGAAGTCCGTCACCGACCTGCTGACGTATCGCCTGCTGCGGCTGTCGAACACGCTCGGCCTGTACAGCAACCGGCGCTATCGCACCGAGCTCGACGTGACGCTGCCCGAAT
>CAYNOF010000746.1:0-5935 GCA_964398335.1 uncultured Rhizobiaceae bacterium | reverse complement strand
CCGATTATACTGTTGGGGAGCGCCGGCGCCCCGCCGGCACATGAGGGCGGCGCACGGGGCCGCCTGCCGGCGGGACGCCGGCGCTCCCAGAAAGACGAAAACTCCTCTAATGCAACACGGCGCTGAGGAAGGTCTCCAGCTCCGGTGTGTTCGGCTTCGCGAGGGTCTCGGCCGCGGGGCCCTGCTCCCACACCGTGCCCTTGTGCATGAAGACCACGCGATGCGCGACGCGGCGGGCGAAGCCCATCTCGTGCGTCACCAGCATCATGGTCATGCCTTCGCGCGCCATCTCCTCCAGCACCTTCAGCACCTCGCCCACCAGCTCGGGATCGAGCGCCGAGGTGATCTCGTCGAACAGCATCAGGTGCGGCGACATCGCCAGCGACCGCGCGATCGCCACGCGCTGCTGCTGGCCGCCCGAGAGCTGGTCGGGCCAGGCGTCGATCTTGTCCTCCAGCCCGACCTTGCGCAGCGCCACGCGCGCCAGCTCGCGCGCGTCGGCGTTGGCGACGTGCTTCACCACGCGCGGCGCCAGCGTGATGTTGCGCTCCACCGACAGGTGCGGGAACAGGTTGAAGCTCTGGAAGACGATGCCGACGCGCTGGCGCAGGGCGCGCAGGTCGGTGCCGGGCTGGTTGACCACCGTGCCGTCGACGACGATGCGGCCGGCCTGGATCGCCTCCAGACCGTTGATGCAGCGCAAGAGCGTGCTCTTGCCCGAGCCCGAGCGGCCGATGATGGCGACGATCTCGCCCTGCTCGACCTTGAGCGACGCCTCGTCGAGCACGGTGAGCGCGCCGTAGCGCTTGACGACATTGCTGAGCTCAACGAGCGACATGCAGCCTCCCTTCGAGGCGGCGGCTCCAGCGCGTCAGCGGAAAGCAGAGCGCGAAATAGAGCGCGGCGACGATCAGGTAGACGGTGAAGGGGCGGAACGTCGTGGCCGTGGTGAGCTGGCCCTCGCGGGTCAGCTCGACGAAGCCGATCACGGCGGCGAGCGAGGTGTTCTTGATCAGCTGCACGAGGAAGCCGACGGTCGGCGGGATGGCGATGCGCACCGCCTGCGGCACGATCACGTAGCGCAGCTGCTGGGCGGTGCTCAGGCCCAGCGAGGCGCCGGCCTCCCATTGCGTCCTGGCGATCGCCTGCAGGCAGCCGCGCCAGATCTCGCCGAGGAAGGCGCCGGCATAGATCGAGTAGGCCGCCGCCGCGGCGATCCAGGGCGAGACGGTGATGCCGAAGATCGACAGGCCGAAGAAGAACACGAACAGCCAGGCGAGCAGCGGCGTGCCCTGCACGGCGTGCACATAGAGCGCGCCCAGCCAGCGCAGCGGCGGCCAGTTGGCGGTGCGCAGCAGCGCAACGACGATGCCGACGATGCCGCCGCCGAGGAAGGCGATGGCGGTGAGCGCCAGGGTCCAGCGCATCGCGGCGATGAGGTAGAGCACGTCGATGTAGGACAGGTCGCGGATCATCGGCGCGCGAACAGCAGGTGATGCAGCAGGCCGAACAAGGCGCGGAAGATCAGCGCCAGCGCCAGGTAGGCGACGGCGACGACGGCATAGACCTCGAAGTCGCGGAAGGTTCTGGACTGGATGATCGAGGCGGCGTGGAACAGGTCCTCGGCCGAGATCTGCGACACGACGCTGGTCGCCAGCATCACCAGCACGAGCTGGCTGGCCAGCGCCGGATAGACCACCTTCAGCGCCGGGAAGAACACGACGTAGCGGAACACCTGCCAGCCCGACAGGCCGAGCGACCGGCCGGCCTCGAGCTGCGACTTGGGGATCGCTTCCAGCCCGGCGCGCAGGATCTCGGTCGCATAGGCGCCGAGATTGACCGAGAGCGTCAGCATCGAGGCGGTCTCGGCACTGAACTTGATGCCCAGCCCGGGCAGGCCGAAGAACACCAGGAAGAGCTGCACGATCAGCGGCGTGTTGCGGATCGCCTCGACATAGCCTGAGACGATCCGGCGGACCCACGGGCTGCCGTAGACCTTCGCTGCCGCACATGCCGCGCCGATGGTCAGCCCCGCCACCATGGTGACCGCCGACAGCAGCAGCGTCAGCATCAGGCCGTCGAGCAGGAACTCCCACGCGGCGAAGACGTCGCGGAACTGGAAACTGTAGGTCACCGCATCTCCCCGCCGCACCCTAGCGCGCGGCGTCGGGGCGCTGTCAATGCTCAGCGCTGCGCGCGGTCCATCGCTTCCCAGTCGAACAGGGCCGGCTGCTTGTCGCCGAAACGGGCGACCGCCTGACGGTGATAGTCGGTGTTGCGCGCGATCGCCTGGCCGTAGGCCTCGAGCTCGAGCACGCCGCGCAGATCCATGTTGAACGACTGGTTCAAGGCGTTCTTCGACAGGCCGATGGCCGTGGTCGAGGCGTTGCGGAAACGCCCGGCGAGTTTGCGCGCCTCGGCCATGATGGTCTCGGGCGGATGGATGGCGTAGACGATGCCCAGCGCCTTGGCCTCCTCGGCCGGCAGGCGCCGGGCGCTGAACACCAGCTCCTTGGCGCGCTGCAGGCCGACGATGCGCGGCAGCAGGAACAGGCCGGCCCAGTCCGGCACCAGGCCGATGCGGCCGAAGGCCTGCAGGAAGAACGAACGCGGCGTGGCGAGGATGAAATCGCCGGCCAGCGCCAGGTTGCAGCCGGCGCCGGCGGCCGGGCCGTCGACCACGACGATCACCGGCAGCTCGAGATTGATGATGTCGTGCAGCCGCGCCTGGGCGCTGCGCATGCGGGCGCGCATCTCCACCGGCGTCTCCTCGCGCGCGCGCATGCCCTTGACGTCGCCGCCGGCGGAAAAGGCGCCGCCGGCGCCGGTGAGGATCACCGCCTTCACCTCGGTGCCGGCCTTCTCCTTCAGCACCGCCAGCACGGTGTCGAAGTCACGCCGCATCTCCGGCGACAGCGCGTTGCGCGCCTCCGGGCGGTTCAGCGTGACGGTGGCGATTTCCTCGCTGATCTCGAACTTGATCTGCGACAGCTGCACGGGCGTTCCTCCGGTCTTCAGGCCTGGATCTTCGCCTTGATGATAATGTCGCCCCAGCGTTTGCGCTCCTCCGCAATGAAGGCAGCGAGCTGCTCGGGCGAGAGCGGCGGCGATTCGCGGCCGGCCGAGGTGATCGGCGGCTTGCCGGGACCGCCGGTCATTTCCTCGATGATCGCCTTGTTGAGCGTGCGCACGATCGCGTCGGGCGTGCCCTTGGGCGCGCAGAACGAGACGAACGGCAGGTTGATGACCTTGGGATAGCCCAGCTCGCCGAAGGTCGGCACGGTGGGGAACAGCGGGATGCGCTCGGTGTGGCTGACCGCCAGCGGCACCAGCTCCTTGCGCTCGACGAAGTCCACGACCTCGAAGGGCGTGGCGAACATCAGGTCGATGTCGCCGGAGCGCATCGCCATCAGGGTCGGCGGGCTGCCGCGGAACTGCACGATCTCGGCCTGGATGCCGGCCTCCTGCAGCAGCAGCTCCGAGGCGAGGTGCACCGTCGAGCCGACGCCGACCGAGCCGATGTTGAGCTTGCCCGGCTTCTCCTTGGCCATCTTGATCACATCGGCCAGGGTCGAGACGCCGAGACCGGGCCGGGCGACGAGCAGGCCGGGACCGCGCTGCACCAGCGCCACCGGCACGAAATCGTTGACCGGGTCGTAGGGGAAGGTGCGGCCGGCGTTCTGCCACATGTAGTAGCCGTTGATCAGCTCGCCGTTGGTGCCGATCAGCAGGGTGTAGCCGTCGGGCTGCGCGCGTGCGACCTCGGCGGCGGCGATGGTGCCGGCGGCGCCGACCTTGTTGTCGACGATGAACGGCACCTTGAAGCGCTCGGCCAGCCGCAGGCTGACGCCGCGCACCGGCACGTCGACGCTGGAGCCGGCGGCCGAGCCCAGCACGACGCGCACCGGCTTGGTCGGCCAATCCTGTTGCGCTCGACTGATCGAGGGCAAAAGCGTCGCCGCGGCGCCCATCGCCGCGAAGCCGCGTCTGGTCAGCATGGTACTCTCCGTCTTGCTCGATTCACGATCTGCCATCCCTCGCTGCGCTCGGGATGACAGAACCCCCTACAGACTCACGTCGCCGTCGAGCATCTGGCGCACGATGGCGCGGCGCAGGATCTCGTTGGTGCCGTCGGCGATGTTGAGCTTGCGCATGGTCACGTAGGCTTCGGTGAGGTTCAGCTCGTTGGTCATGCCCATCGCGCCGTGCGCCTGCATCACGTTGTCGATCGCCTTCGTGGCGGCCTGCACCGCGAAGGCCTTGGTCATCGACACTTCCTTGCGCGCGGCCAGGCCGCGGTCGAGCAGCTGCGCGACGTTCAGGCTCATCACGTGCGCGGCGTGGATCTGCATCGCCGAGTCGGCGAGCGGGAAGGTCACGCCCTGGTATTCCGAGATCGGCTGGCCGAAGGCCTTGCGCACCTTGACGTAGTCGAAGGCCATCTCCAGCGCCCAGCGCGACACGCCGACGGCGCGCGCGGCGTTGTAGATGCGGCCGAGATTGACGCCCAGCATCGCCGTGGCGAAGCCGCGATGCAGGTCACCGACGAGCTGGTAGGGCTCGACGCGCACCTCGTCGAACTGCAGCACGCCCTCGTCGCCGCCGGCGCTGCCCCACATCTTGATGATGCGATCGATGCGGAAGCCCGGCGAATCGGTCGGCACCAGGAAGGCGCTGATGCCGCCCTTGCCCGCCGCCGCGCGCCCGGAATCGGTGACGGCGAAGACGATGACGTACTCGGCGTGCGGGCTGTTGGTCGTCCAGATCTTGCCGCCGGTCAGGCGCCAGCCGTTGCCGTCGGGCACGGCGCGCGTCTTGATCATCATCGCGTCGGAGCCGGCATTGGGCTCCGACAGGCCGAAGCACATGCTGGTCTTGCCGGACATCATGTCGGGCAGGATCTCGCGCTTGGCCTCCTCGGTCATCTTGGCCAGCACCGGGCTGGGGCCGGTCGCCCAATGGCTGACGGCGTAGTGGCCGAGCCAGTGCTTGTAGCCGCAGAGGTGGTAGATCTTCTCCCACACCGCGAACCACGCGACCATGCCCATGCCCATGCCGCCGAGCTCCGGCGGCGCGCACATCATGTAATAGCCGGCCTTGGCCGAGGCCATGCGGATGTCGCGGATGATCTCGAGCACCTCGGGGCTGAAGCGGCCATCGGGCGCGTAGAGCCGGCGGTCGTCGTCGAGCAGCGCCTCGTGCCGTTCGTGCCGGGTGAAGACCTCGGCGCGCAGGAAGGCCTCGATGCCGTCGCGCAGGGCCTTGATGTCGTCCGAATAGTCGTAGGCGATGGCGCTCATCCGGCCGTTTCCTCCGTGGCTTTGCCGACGTGGTTAAGCCTGATGCGCGCGCGGGGGAACGCCTCCCGCGACATATTGCATATGCAATGGAGGTCCGCTCAGTGGGCGTCGATTTCGCGCTGCAGGATCGCCGCCAGCGCCCGGTGCTGACGGCGGATACGCGAGGCCGGACCGGCCACCGCCAGCACCAGCGGCTTGTCGAGGATGTCGTTGAACGGCAGGCGCACCCCGACCGAGCCGATGTCGGCGAAGACGCCGCCGAAGATCCAGGCGTAACCGTCGCGGCGCGTGCGCTGCACGGTGCGCATCACCCTGGCCGGATCCTCGCGCTGCTTGCCGGTCGCGCTGGCGTTGATCGAGCGCACGATGCGGCCGATCTCGGCGTCGGAGCGCTCGGCCAGCAGCACCAGCCCGCCGGCGGCGCGGCAGATCGGCCGCGCCGTGCCGGGCCGCAGCGCCAGCTTGTGGGGCGACGTGCCGGTCTCGACGACGTGCATGTACTGCACCTCGAGGCCGTTCTGCGTGCACAGCAGCGTGGTCATGCCGGTGAGATCGCGCACGCGCTCGAGCAGGCCGAAGATCTCGCGCCGGCCGAAGGTCCCGGCATGGATCCAGCTGCCGAGCAGGGCCACGCG
>CAYNOF010000745.1:0-10061 GCA_964398335.1 uncultured Rhizobiaceae bacterium | reverse complement strand
CGCCGCCGACGCGGAAGGACCCTGCATGGCCTATTGGTGGTTGACCCAGAACGAGGACGAGATCGAGTTCTGGGACGAGGAGCTGATCGTCGTGCCGCGGCGCGACAAGCTCGGCAAGACCGCGCCCGGCTTCACCATCGCCGCCGGGATGCAGCCGGGCGACCTGGGCTTCGCCTTCGTCGGCGGCGATCTCGAGGCGGTGTTCGCGGTGATCGGCGCCGGCGAAGAGGAAGTCATCGAGCTGGGTGCCGACGCCCAGCGCCGCCCGGCGCGCATCGTGCCCGGCAGATTCGTCGACCTGCCGGTGCCGCTGGCCTTCGAATCGCTGAGCACCCTGCTGCGCGGCGCCCTGCCGATCGTCGACTCGCCGCTGCAGCCCGGCAACGAGCGCGCCGAGACGCGGGTCTATCCGATCAAGGACGGCGTGGCCCAACGCCTGATCCAGGCCCTGCTGGTCGGCGACCCGGTCGCCGGCGGCGCGCTGGGCGACGCGATGGCGGCGGCGCTCGGCGCCAGCGAGCGCGACGACCAGACGGTCGAGGCGCTGAACGCCGCGCGGCTGGGCGTCGGCCCGTTCGGCGAAGCGGTCTTCGCGCTGTGGGACGGCGTCTGCGCCGCGACCGGCACGAGCCATCGCGGGCTGGTGCAGGTGGTGCCGATCAAGCCCTGGGTGCTGGCGAGCGACGAGGAGCGGCTGGATCCGCAGAACGGCCTGCCGCTGACGCCGACCTGGCACGTCGCCTTCAGCAGCGGCCTGATCGCCTTCGAGGATGACGGGCTGATCCTGCTGGGCCGCGATCTCGAAGCCGAGGACGCGCGCAAGGCCGGCATCGATCCCGAGTTCCGCCTGACGCTCAAGGGCGAGCGCCAGGCCGGCTATCTCGCCGCCCACCGCGCCGCGCTGTTCGACGGATGAGCGGCGAGCGGCACCATCCTCCGTACCGCGTCGAAGGCGGCGCGACGCTGATCGAGCTCAGCCTCGATCGCGTCGCCCAGCTCTTCAACTCGCTCGACCCCGCGCCCTTCCTCGCCAAGGACCTCGACAGCGACGCCGAGGAATGGATCGTCGGCGCGCTGAGCGAGCTGCCCGAGGACCGAAAGCCGCGCCTGGTGATCCACCTGCCGGCCAGCGAAGCCGAATCGAACCAGGCGCAGGGCCTGCCCGACGCGATCCACAACTACTTCGCCTATCGCGCCGCCGCCGCCGCGCGCGTCCTGCGCATCGAGTTCCAGCGCGGCCGCATCAGCCTGATGATCGGGCTTGCCTTCCTCGTCGCCTGCACCGCGCTGCGCGAAGTGTTGCTGGCGACGCTGCCCGAGAACATCCTCAGGCACGGCCTCAACGAGGGCCTGCTGATCGTCGGCTGGGTGGCGATGTGGCGGCCGCTGGAGATCTATCTCTACGACTGGTGGCCGCATCGCCGGCGCCGCCGCCTGTTCGAGCGCCTGGCGCGCATCGAGATCGAGGTGCGCAAAGCGTGACGGGGACCGCCGGCGGTCCCGGGGATCAGCGCGACATCAGGCGATCGATCGCGACGGCGAGCCCATCGGCGTCGCGCGCCTCCGCGTCGGGCATTTCCGTCCAGTCGCGCGGCTCGACGTCGCGCCAGCGTCCGACGCGCAGCCAGATCGTCGTCATGCCCAGGCGGCGAGCCGGCGCGATATCGGCATCGATGCGATCGCCGATCATCAGGCATTCGGCGGTCTGCACGCCGCAGGCCTCGGCGGCGGCGCGGAAGACACGCGGGTCGGGCCTGGCGGTGTCGAGCGCCGCGCCGCTGACCGCGGCGTCGAACAGCGCGCCGTAGCCCAGCGCGTCGATGCGGCCGCCGAGATCGCGCGGCGCATCGTCGAACGCCACCAGCCCGATGCCGCCGGCGCGCAGGCTGGCGATCAGCTCGATCATGCCGGCGCGCGCCACGCCCTTGCTGTCGGCGCCGCGGGTCTGCGCGAAGCGCGTCCAGACGCTGTGCGCCAGCGCCGGCGAGCGGCCGGCCAGGTTCCAGATCACGCCGCGCCAGAAATCCGGCGCGCGCGACGCGAGCGTCTCGCTTTCGGCGGCGAGATAGTCGGCGGGCTGCAGGTGGACCGTCTCGCGGCGGAACAGGTCGATGACCAGCGCGTCGGCGCGATCGTCGAGCTCGGCGGTGTCCTCGAGCGGGCCGCCGACGTCGAACAGGATCGCGCGGATCACCACTCGAAGCGCGCGCCGTCGTAGTTGATGAAGCCGCCGCTGTCGGCCGGCTTCAGGCCTTCGATCACCCTGGTCATGCCGGCGATGCTGACCGGCGGCGTCACCGGCGCCGCGGCGCCGCCCATGTCGGTCGATACCCAGCCGGGATGCAGCACGACGCAGGTCAGGCCGCGCGACCGGGTGTCCATGGCGAGGCTCTTCCACGCCATGTTCAGCGCCGCCTTGCTGGCGCGATAGGCGTAGCGGCCGCCCTCGTGGTTGAGCCCGATGCTGCCCAGCCGGCTGGAGATCGCCAGCATCGCCTTGCGCTGCGAGGCCGCGACGTTGTCGATGAAGGCCTCGGCCAGCTTCACCGGCGCCAGCGCGTTGACGCGGAAGGTCTCGAGCCAGACATCGGGATCGATGTGGCCGAACTCGGTGGCCTCGCTGCCGGCGATGCCGGCATTGGCCAGCAGCACGTCGATCGCCTCGCCCTTCAGGCTCGCGGCCAGCTTCGCCGTGGCGGCGAAATCGGTGACGTCGAGCCTGTGGCGCTGCACGTCGCCCTTCACCGCCGTCAGCGCCGGCGCATCGGCATCGCGCGCGCAGGCATGCACGCGCCAGCCCGATGCGGCGTAGTGCTTCACGAACTCGATGCCCAGGCCGCGACTGGCGCCGGTCAGCAGGATGGTCGGCATGAACGCTCTCTCCAAGGAAGGGCGTTCAGTCCAACACGACCTCACGCAGCACGTCGAGCGTCGATTCGGGCTCGGGCCGGAAGCGATAATCCGGGTCGGCCTGGACCAGACGGACGATCCCCGACCGGTCGATGATGAAGCGCGAGGGCACCGGCAGTTGCCACGACGGATCGCCGTTGCGGATCGCGAGGTCGTTGCCGAAGCCGAGATAAACCGCCTTCAGGTCGTCGGGCACGGTGAATGCCAGCCCGAACGCCTGGGCGACCGTCGAGCCTTCATCCCAGAGGATCGGGAACGTCAGATGGTGCTTGGCGGCCATGTCCGCCGTGCGTTCCGGCAGCTCGGGCGAGATGACCACCAGGGCCGCGCCGAGACCGACGACGTCGGCATAAACGGTCTGCAGAGCCTCCAGCTCATGCCTGCAATAGGGTCACCACGACCCTCGAAAGAAGGAAAGCACGAGCGGGCCGGCCGCGAGCAGGTCGCCCGACGACACAAGGCGTCCATCGTGATTGGCGAGGTCGAACGCCGGCGCCGGCGCGCCCACCGGCACGATGCGATCGAGAATCCCGGAGTTCCGCAGGTCCTCGGTCGCGCGGTGCATGATCGCCTGACGATCGGCCGGGATGCGGCTCGCACTCGCCGCTCGCGTGGCTTCCAGTTTGTCAGCCAGGGACATGGCCTACTCCTCCTGAACGGGTTGCGCCGCCTTGCTGTAGGTTTCGCGGATGGCGATGATCGTGTGCGCGGCGCAGCCGTTGACGCGCTCGACGTTCGCCCGCGCGTACTCGGCGGAGGTCATCATGTCGATGAACGCCCTGCGCGAGGGATAGCGGACGAGAGCCACATAGTCCCAGCGATTGTCGTCGGGCACGCCCAGCGCCACCGCTTCCGCCGTTCCGGTCCAGGTGATGGTGCCGCCGCACGCCTTGATCAGCTTGATGGCCAGCGCGCTGTAGCGGAGATAGGCATCCCAGCCGCTGCCATTGCCGTCCAGCGAACGGTCGCGGAAACGCATCAGGTTGAGCATCACCACGGGCGCGTCGTCGCGCAGGGCGCCGAGCACATCGAGATTCAGATGATCGATGGTCTGCGGCGCCGCCGTCATGGTGCCCTCGCCTTCCTTCGCCGCGGGCGCCGGGCGGGACCCGGCCTGTCGAGCAGGCGCAACGCCGGGCGGGCGATGCTTTCCAGGCTCGCCCGGTCGGGCCGCGTGCGCGCCAGCACGCGGATGCCCAGCAGCACGCCCAGCAGATGGCCGGCGATCTCCTCGGCGTCGAGATCGCGCGCGATCGAGCCGGCCTCCTGCCCGCGCACGATGGCGCGCCGGAAGAAGGCGCGGATCTCGTCGAGGTAGCCGGCGATGACCTTGCCGAGATCGGCATCGTGCGGCGCCACGTCGAGCGCCGAGTTGACCAGCAGGCAACCCTTGCGCTCGCGATCCGCCAGCGAGCGCTCGATGATCTCGTCGAGGAAGGCGGCGATCGCCTCCCTGGCCTGGCCGCGCGCTTCCAGCCGCGCGATGCGCTCGCGCGAGGAGCGATCGGCGTAGCGCTCCAGCGCGCGGACGAACAGCGCGCGCTTGTCACCGAAGGCGTTGTAGAGGCTGGCGCCGCCGATGCCCATGTCGCGCGCGAGGTCGCGCACAGAGGTCGCCTCGTAGCCGTGGCACCAGAACCGGTCGATCGCCGCGTCTACAGCGCGCGCCTCGTCGAAGGTCTTCAGCCGGCCCATCCGCCAGTCAAAACACTATTTTTAGATCGAGCGCTACAAAATTCTTCGTGATCCCGCGGGCGCGTGCTATCGCCAGCCCATGGCGTCAGCGGGCGAGGATGCGGAGCGGATCCGGCGAGAGCGCTGGGGGCTGCTGTCCGGCGCCACCATGGCGCTCGGCGCTTCCCTGTCGTTCGCCGCCGCGCGTGCCGGGATCAATGGCGGGCTGGGCGCCTTCGACCTGATCTTCGCGCGTTTCATCGTCGCCGGCGCGGTCATGCTGCCGTTCCTGATCCGGTGGGGCCTGCGCGGCTTCGCGGGTATCGGCCTGCGACGCGCCCTGATGCTGACCGCGCTGGGCGGCGCGCCGTTCGCGCTGCTGCAGACCGGCGGCTACGCCTTCGCGCCGCTCGCCCACGGCGCCGTCATCGCGCCCTCGACCGTCACCATCGTCAGCACGATCGGCGCGGCGATCTTCCTGCGCGAAAGGCTGGGGCGTGCCCATCTGGCGGGCGGCGCCGTGGTCCTGGCCGGCATCGGCCTGATCGGCTGGGACGGCATCGCGCACGCCGCCGAAGGCGGCGCGCTGACATGGCTGGGCGACCTGCTGTTCTTCGCGTCCAGCCTGTTGTGGGCGTGCTTCACGCTGCTGATCCGGCACTGGCGGCTGTCGGCGATACGCGTGACGGCGGTGGTCGCAGTGCTGTCGGTGCTGGTCACGACGCCGGCCTATCTTCTGCTGGCCGGCGTCGGGCACCTCGCATCGTTGCCGCTCGGTATCCTGGTGTTCCAGGGATTCGTGCAGGGCGGTCTGCAGGGCGTGATCACGATGATCGCCTATGGCCAGGCCGTGGTGTCGCTCGGAGTCAGCCGGGCCGTGCTGTTTCCGGCGATCGTGCCGGCGGTGTCGGTCCTCGTCGGCATCCCGATCGTGGGCGAGATCCCCGGCGTCCTGCAGACCATCGGCCTTGGCCTCGTGACGATCGGGCTGCTGACGACCACGGGCCTGCTCGGCCGCTTCGTCGCGCGCCGCCGAGCACCATGAAAGACGGCGCCGCCTACTCCGCCGCCTTGGCCACCGGTGCCGGCGGGAACACCGCCTTGGACTGGAACAGCGCGTCGATGTCGCCCTGGGCGTAACCGAAATCGCGCAGGATCTCGACGCAGTTCTCGCTGATATGCGGCGCGTAGTTCAGCCGCGGATCGGTCTCGCGCGCCGGCGGCAGGCCGGGGATCTGCGCGAAGGGCAGACGCTTGCTGCCGGGCTGCTCGACCCAGTCGACGGCGCCCACCGCCTTGACGTGCGGATGCTCGAGATAGTCGGCGTAGTTGTTGACCCGCTCGCAGAACACTTCCTGCGCCTGCAACAGCTCGATCCACTCCGCGGTCTTCTTGGCCGGCATCGCCTCGTTGAGCGCCTTCATGATCTTGGGCGTGCCGCGGATGCGGTCCTCGTGCGTCTGCAGGGTCGGGTCGTCGGCGATGTCCTGGCGGCCGACCAGCTCGAAGAGCTTGCGGAAATGGTGCGGGCGCATGGCGCTCAGCACGATGTGGCCGTCGGCGGTCTTGAAGGTGCCAGCCGGCATGTAGAGCGGCGGCGGCGTGCCGTTGCTCCAGACATACTCCATCAGCTTGGCGCCCTGGTAGGCGGCGGCCGCCTGCATCAGCGACAGGTCGAGATAGGAGCCCTCGTTGAAGCGCAGCTGGCGCATCAGCGCCGGCGACAGCGCGTTGAAGACGTAGAGGCCGGTGGTGACGTCGACCGCGATCATGCCCTGGCGGTGCGGCCAGCCCTCGGCGGTGCGGTTCATCACCATCATGCCGCTGAACGCCTGGATCAGGCCGTCGACCGTGGGCCGCTTGTTGTTGGGGCCGGTCTGGCCGAAGCCCGAGACCGAGGCGTAGATCACGCTGGGGTTGATCGCCTTGACGTCGTCGTAGCCCAGGCCCAGCCGCTTGATCACGCCGGGACGGAAGCTCTCGATGACGATGTTGGCCCTGGCGGCGATCGTCTTCACCACGTCGAGGCCCCTGGGCGATTTCAGGTCGATGGCGATCGAGCGCTTGCCGCGGTTGAAGGCGATCGAATGGGCGCAGTGATCGCCCTGGATCTCGCCCAGCCCGCGGCCCCAATCGCCCTCCGGCGGCTCGATCTTCACCACGTCGGCGCCGTGCTGGGCCAGCAGCATGGTGCTGTGCGGCCCCGCCACGCCCTGCGTGAGATCGAGCACCGTGATGCCCTCGAAAGCCTTGCGCTGACTGGTCATGTCCGTCCTGTGGTCACGCGTTTCCCAGGGCCGAAATTCTGTCATCGGTTCGCATCAGGCAAGCGATTCCCTGATACGGCGAGGGCATGGCGGTCATGCTCAGGCAATAGCCGCGATGCGCAACCGCGTTTCGGCGCCGATCCCGGCCAGCAGCCGCAGCAGGTCGATACGGGCGACGGCGACACAGCCCTCGGTCGGGCCGTAATCCGGCCGCGCCACGTGCAGGAAGATCGCGCTGCCGGCGCCCGGCACGACCGGGGCGTCGTTGTAGCCGAGCTCGACCACGAGGTCGTAGAGCGCGTCGCCGCGCCACATCGGCTCGTGCCGCGCCGGGTGCGGCAGGACGACCGGCCGGTTGTACTCGGCCGCATCGGGATCGTCGCACCAGCCGTCGTCGCGGCCGATCGGGCGCGTCGGCAGGCCGCAGGTCACCGGCTGCGAAAGGCGGTCGGCGCGGAACCACAGGCGGCGCAGCGGGAATACGCCCAGCGGCGTGGCGCCATCGCCCTCGCGCTTGTCGGCGCGCACCCCGCCGCGGCCCAGCGCGCAGGGCACCAGCAGCGAGCCGTACCGCAGCACCCCGTTGCTGGGGCGGCGCGGCTCGGCGAGGACCTCGATCAGATCGTCCATGGCGTGCTAAGGCTGACGGGTCCGTTGTCTTGCGAGGAATCCATGGCTTTCGTTTTCCCGCCGCCGCCGACGGTCGGCGTTCCGGTCCACGGCACGTCCGACCTGTTTGCGGTACGGCGCATCTACTGCGTCGGGCGCAACTACGCGGCGCATGCCCGCGAGATGGGCGGCGACCCGGACCGCGAGCCGCCGTTCTTCTTCGCCAAGCCGACCGACGCCATCGTCGTTGCCCCTGACGTGAACAATCCAGTGAAGATCCCCTTCCCGCCGGTGACCAAGAATCTGCACCACGAGATGGAACTGGTGGTGGCGATCGGCAAGGCCGGCGCCGATGTGCCGGTGGACAAGGCGCTGGACTACGCCTGGGGCTATGCCGCCGGCCTCGACATGACAAGGCGCGACATCCAGAACGCCGCCCGCGACAAGGGCCGGCCCTGGGACATGGGTAAGGGCTTCGACAATTCCGCCCCGATCGGCGTGCTCTACCGCGCCTCGGAGATCGGCCATCCCGGCAAGGGCGAGATCAAGCTCGATGTCTCAGGCAAGACCAGGCAGCACGCCAATCTCGACGCGCTGATCTGGGACGTCGCCGAGACGATCTCGTACCTCTCCGGCCTGGTGAGCCTGGGCGTCGGCGACCTGATCTACACCGGCACGCCCGAAGGCGTCGGCCCGGTGGTCAAGGGCGACACCCTGATCGGCCACGTCGAGGGCTGCGGCTCGGTGGCGATCACTTACGTCTGAGCGATAGCCCCGCCGGCGCCGGGTTCGGCTTGGTGCGTCGCCGCGCAATCTCGCGGTAAAGCGCCTCGGCGCTCGTTCCGATCTCGGCCGCCACGCTCTTCCACGCGCCGCGCGCCGGCAGGTGGCCGTCATGCGCGGCGACCCAGGCATCGAGGCGGCCGGCCACGGTGCGCCGCGACAGGATCTCGGCGCGCAATCGGCTCGCCTGAATTTCTCGCGCGAGGTGGGCGACGAAGGCCAGTGCGAAGTCCGGATCCGAGGCGATGCATCCCCGGATCAACGATTTGCGGACGACCAGGCTGCGGACCGGCGACGTGGCCATGGCATCGCAGTGGTAGCGGTCGGATACCATAGATGCCTCGGCGACAATTGCACCCGGCCCGGCGCGCTGCAGAACGAGTGCCGAGCCGTCGACCTGGTGGCGCACGAGTTGCGCGTAGCCCTCGACAACGAGGTGCAGAAAGGCCACCCGATCGCCCTGGTGGAAGAGGTGCTCACCCGCGGCGTAGCGCCGTTCGGTCGGGTTCAAGCCCTTGATGGCCGCGATAACCGACATGATAGATATCATGTTGTCGGCGGACCTGGTCTGGCAAGGTCAGGCTTCTTCGATCATGTCGGAGCCCGCCCGTGAAACTCCTGCCGTACGCGCCCGTCCTGCTTTGCATCGCCACGATGGCGCAGGCCCAGCACAACCATGTTGCGCCCTCGCCCTACGCCGGCCAGGAGAGCCGGGTCATCAAAGGGCTGTCGCAGGGCGACGTCGCGGAACTGCGACGCGGCGGCGGCTGGGGCCTTGCCAAGGCGGCGGAACTCAACGGCATGCCGGGGCCGATCCATCTGCTGGAGCTGAAGCAGGAAATCGCGCTGTCGGCGGAGCAGGTGACGGCGATCGAGGCGATCTTCGAACGGATGCGCGCGGACGCCATCGCCGAAGGCGAGCGCCTGATCGCACGGGAACGGACGCTCGAGCAGGCGTTTCAAACCCGTACGGTCACCGAGCAAAATCTGCGCCGAATGCTGGACGAGGTCGGCGCGAGCCGCTCGGCGCTGCGCTACATCCACCTGGTGGCGCACTTGCAGGTGTCGAACCTGCTCAACGCCGAGCAGGTCGCTCGCTACAATGCGCTGCGCGGTTACGCCAATAATCCGTGTGCGGCAGTGCCGCCAGGCCACGATCCAGCTCTGTGGCGCAAGCACAACGGCTGCGACTAGTACATCACCTTGTCCGGCTTGGCCTGCCAGGCCGCGAACACCGCCCTGCCCTCATCGGAAGGCAGGTGGGTGAAGGGGATCGCGCGTGTGGCGATCGGCTTGGCGAACTCGCGATAGATGTGGTCGTCGTCGAAGCCGATGGCGGCGGCATCGGCGCGGGTGTTGGCGTAGACGACGCGCTCGAGCCGGGCCCAGTAGATCGCGCCCAGGCACATCGGGCACGGCTCGCAGCTGGTGTAGAGCGTGCAGCCGGCAAGGCTGAAGCTCTTCAGCGCCGTGCAGGCGGCGCGGATCGCGCTGACCTCGGCATGCGCCGTCGGATCGTTGGTCGAAGTGACCTGGTTGAAGCCCTCGGCGATCACTTCGCCGGCGCGCACGACGACGGCGCCGAACGGCCCGCCGAAGCCCGCCTCCATGCGCCGCCGCGACAGCGCGATCGCGGCGCGCAGGAAGATCTCATCGTCGCTCACAGGTCGCGCGCGTTGAAGGTGTCGCAGTCGCGCAGCGAGCCGCTCTGCAGGCCGCGCTTGAACCAGCGCTGGCGCTGCGCGGCACTGCCATGGGTGAAGGTTTACGGCTGCACCGTGCCGCGCGCCTGGCGCTGCAGGGTGTCGTCGCCGATCG
>CAYNOF010000744.1:0-1242 GCA_964398335.1 uncultured Rhizobiaceae bacterium | reverse complement strand
TCGATCATACGATCAACGAGGCGATAACCGGCATTGACCTGGAGCTCGAGCAGATCCTCATCGAAGCCGGCGCGCCGCTTGGCTTCACCCAGGCCTACATCAAGTTCTCGGGCCACTCCATCGAGTGCCGGGTCAACGCCGAGAATCCCGAGACCTTCGTGCCCTGCCCCGGCCTGGTCACCGACTACCATCCGCCGGGCGGCCTGGGCGTGCGCGTCGACAGCGGCCTGTACACCGGCTACCGCATGCCGCCCTATTACGACAGCCTGGTCGCCAAGCTGATCGTCTCAGGCAGCAGCCGCAACGAGTGCCTGATGCGCCTGCGCCGCGCCTTGGGCGAGTACGTCATCGGCGGCATCGAGACCACGATCCCGCTGCACCAGCGCATCATCGCCCAGCAAGGCTTCGTCGACGGCGAGTACGACATCCACTGGCTGGAACGGCTGGTCGGCCTCAAGAAGTGAGCAATCGCAGGCATCGTCTGCCGTTGCACAATCGCTGTCCGCGCGCGACTCTGAAGCCATGAACGATTTCACGCCGGAGCTCTTGCTGCGCGCCTATTGCGCCGGGATCTTCCCGATGGGCGAGACGCGCGGCGATCCGACGCTGTACTGGGTCGACCCCGAGAAGCGCGCCATCATCGAGCTCGACCAGTTCCACCTGCCGCGCCGCCTGGCGCGCACGGTGCGCAACGGGCCGTTCGAGGTCAGCTGCGATCGCGACTTCGAAGGCGTGATGCGCGCCTGCGCGGCGCCCAGGCGCTACCAGAACGAAAGCTGGATCAACCAGCCGATCATCGAGCTCTACACCGGCCTGTTCCGCCGCGGCTTCGCCCATTCGGTCGAATGCCGCGTCGACGGTGTGCTGGTCGGCGGCCTCTACGGCGTGTCGATCAACGGCGCCTTCTTCGGCGAGAGCATGTTCAGCCGGGCGCGCGACGCCAGCAAGGTGGCGCTGGTGCATCTCGTGGCGCGGCTGATCAAGGGCGGCTTCAGCCTGCTCGACTGCCAGTTCATGACCGAGCACCTGCGCCAGTTCGGCACCACCGAGATCAGTCGCGCCGAGTATCGCGCGCGGCTGGAGCGCGCGATCGCCCAGCGCGCGCATTTCTACTTGGAGCTGGGCGGCGCGGAAGCCTGCGGGATCGTCACGCAGGCGAGGACCCACACGTCGTAGACCGAGCTGTCGA
This sequence comes from uncultured Rhizobiaceae bacterium, assembly GCA_964398335.1. Lineage (GTDB taxonomy): Bacteria > Pseudomonadota > Alphaproteobacteria > Reyranellales > Reyranellaceae > JAFAZJ01. Next base: position 53 of record CAYNOF010000744.1, on the reverse strand, counting down.
GCGCCGAGAGCGCCGGCGAGGACGCGAACATCCAGCCCGAGAACAGCTTCTGG
>CAYNOF010000743.1:0-5285 GCA_964398335.1 uncultured Rhizobiaceae bacterium | reverse complement strand
TCACGCGCGCCGCCCCGCCGGTTCGCCGAACAGGCCCTGCGGCCGCAGCAGCAGCACATGCAGCACCGCGACATAGCGCAGCGCCTGCGCCCAGACCGCCGACAGCGAGGCGGCGACGAAGGTCTCGAACAGCGCGATCAGCAGCGCGCCGGCCAGGGCTCCAGGCACGCTGCCCCAGCCGCCGATCACCACGGCGATATAGGCCTTGAGCATGTAGCCCGGGCCCTGGTTGGCGACGACGAGGAACTGGTGGCCGAGCAGCGCACCCGCCAGGCCCGCCAGCCCGCCGCCGGCGGCGAAGGCGGTGGCGATCAGCGGCGTCGCCGGAATGCCCAGCGCGCGTGCCATCTCGCGATCCTGTGCCAGGGCACGGAAGCGGCGGCCAAGCTGCGTGCGCTCCAGCACGACGTAGACGAGGCCCAACACAAGCGCCGCGACGACGATCATCGCCAGCGGCTGCAGGGCGCCCCCGTGCCACACCGGCGGTGCGGAGCGCGGGGCCGGGCCGAAGAAGGCCGTGGCCGATTGCTCGAACACCGAGGCGATGGCGATGGTGGCGACGAACACCGCCGAAGGCGGGCGATCCTTCAGCGGCAGGAAGCCCAGCGCGCCGATCAGCAGCCCCAGCACCGCGCCGACCAGGATCACGGCCGGCAACAGCACGATCCCGGGCACAGCGAAGCCCATCGCCTGCGCGGCAACACCGAGCGTGACGGCCGCGACACCGCCCAGCATCACCGAGTCGCCGTGCGCGAAGTTCACCGCGCCGGCGGCATTGAGGGTCAGCACGAAACCCACCGCCACCAGCGCATAGGCAGCGCCCAGCGCCAGGGCGCTGAGCAGGAGGAGCGGGGCGTTCATGCCATGATCATAGCTTGGGACCGAAGGTGTCCCGCCGGCCCTTTTCAGGATGCCGGCGCGACGCCGATGGTCCCAACAAGACGCGTTGACAGGGCCCGAAGCCCCCCGCACAACGCCGCGCCATGAGCGTGCTGTCCCCAACCCTGCGCCGCCCGGCCGCGTCCGCGCGCGCCGACGAGCAGGCCATCGGCCGCTGGCTGGCGGTGGTCGCGGCGATGATCTTCGTCATGATCGTGATCGGCGCGCTCACGCGGCTCACCGAATCCGGCCTGTCGATGGTCGAGTGGCGGCCGGTGACCGGCTGGCTGCCGCCGCTCACCGACGCCGCGTGGCAGGCCGAGCTGGCGAAATACGCCGCCTCGCCGCAGGGCCGCATCGTCAACCACGGCATCGGCCTGGACGAGTTCAGGCAGATCTTCTGGCTCGAGTATTTCCATCGGCTGTGGGGCCGCATCATCGGGCTGGCCTTCGCGCTGCCGCTCGCGTGGTTCCTGATCCGTCGCCGCGTGCCGCTCGGGTTGATGCCGCGTCTCGTCGTGCTGCTGGCGCTGGGCGGCCTGCAGGGCGCGGTCGGCTGGATCATGGTGGCGAGCGGCCTGCGCGATGTGCCGGCGGTCAGCCACTACAAGCTGGCGATGCACCTGACGCTCGCCGTCGCGCTTTACGCCTACATCCTGTGGCTGGTGTTCAGCCTGCTCGCGCCATCGCGGCCCGAGCATCACCGCCGGGGCGACATCAGCATCGCCGTCGGCACCCGCACGCTGATCGCGATGGTCTTCGTCGTGATGACCTGGGGCGCCTTCGTCGCCGGGCTGCGTGCGGGACAGGTGCATACGACCTTCCCCACCATGTCGGGCTATTGGCTGCCGCCCGGCCTGCTCGATCTTTCGCCGGTGTGGCTGAACTTCGTCGAGACCCAGGCCGGCGTGCAATTCGCCCATCGCTGGCTCGCCAAGGCGCTGGTGCTTGCCGTCGCGCTGCTGTGGTTGCGGGCGCGCCGCAACGATGTCTCGCAGCCGGTGCGGCGCGCCACCAACATGGCCGCCACCATGGCCGCGCTGCAATTCGGGCTCGGCGTCGCCACGATCCTGAGCGGTGCGCAGATCGCCCTGGCGACCCTGCACCAGGCCGGCGCGGTGCTGCTTTTGTCTACTCTCGTGCTAACACTGCGACGCAGCGTCACGACACTGTCACGATGAGTTGCGTGTCATATTGGCAGGCTGTGGTAGGCTTTCCACACGCCGGTTCCCGATCAACCACGAGACGATGACCGAGGACAGCACCAACGCGACGCCGACGACGGAGAAGCCCGACGCCGACGCCAAGGCGGAGGATGCGCCTGCCCTCGCCGCCGACACCCGCGACTCGCTATCCGATTCGGCGCGCCGACAGGGCATGTCGGGTATCGCCGTCGGGATCCTCGTTGTCTGCCTCGCCATCGGCGGCGGCTGGTGGTGGTGGCAGCAGCGCGACGCGGCCAAGGCCGACGACGCGCCGAAGCAGACCGCGACACCGAAGGCAAAGCCCGACGACGCGGCGAAGCCCGATTCGGCCGCGGTCAAGCCGGCCGACGCAGCGCCGCCCAAGCCTGCCGACACCGCGGCACCAAAGCCGGCGGAGTCGCCCAAGCCTGCCGATGCCGCGACCCCGACCGATGCCGCCACTCCCGCGAAACCGGACGACAGCGCACCGCCCAAGCCCGCCGACACCGCGGCGCCCAAGCCGCCGGAGACGACGCCGCCTCCACCAGCGACCGCCGACACGGCCAAGCCGCCGGCCGCGCCCGCGGTCGAGAACCAGAACGACACGCTGCGGCGCCTGGCCGATTCGGGCGACGTCGATGCGATGGAGGAGCTGGGCCGCCGCTACATCCAGGGCGCCGGCATCGCGCCCGATGCGGCGGAGGGTGCGAAATGGATGCTGCGCGCCGCTGCGAAGGGCTCGCCGCGTGCGATGTTCAATGCCGGCGTGATGTACGAGCGCGGCTTCGAGGTGCCCAAGGACGCGGCCAAGGCGGCCGAGTGGTACCGCAAGGCGGTGGCCGCGGGCGTGCCGATGGCACAGCACAACCTCGCGCTCCTGATGCGCGACGGCAGCGGCACCAAGGCCGACCCCGTGGGCGCCTTCGAGATGATGCGCTCAGCCGCGCGCCAGGGCGTGCCCAACTCGATGCTGGCGCTGGGGATCATGCACGAGCTCGGCCAGGGCACGCGGCGCGACAACGTCGCGGCGATCGTCTGGTACGCCATGGCGGCGCAGTTCGCGAAATTCGCGGAGGGCGAGAAGAGCGAGGTCTATGTCTCGGCCGCGGCCAAGCAGGCCGATCTGTCGAAGCGCCTGCCGGCCGCCGACCTGCAGCGCGCGCAGGCGATCGGCGAGACCGAATACAAGACCATCGTCGACAACATAAAGCTGGCCGCGCGCGGCACGCCGCCGTCGAGCGGACCGGCGACGCCGCCCGGCACCGCCGCGCCCGACCTGCCGGCCGGCAAGACCGTCAAGCCGATCGACGCCCGCGATCAGCTGGTCGAGATCCAGAAGATGCTGTTCGCGCTGAAGTTCTACAACGGCCCGCCCGACGGCGTCGTCGGGCCGGGCACCGTCGCGGCGATCCGCGAGTTCCAGAAGACCGCCGGCCTGCCGGTCACCGGCGAGGTTTCGCAGGACCTCTTCGACCTGCTGCGCGACATGGTGAAGAGCACCGGCGCGAAGTAGTCACACCAGGCGTCCGGCGTGGCTCCACCATGCGGGATGGTCGCGCGCAATGGCCGAGGCCGCGGCGCGCGCCGCATCGGCGGTGTCGTAGAGAGCGAATACAGTCGCACCGCTTCCGCTCATTTGCGCGATACGGCAGCCGGCCGTCGCCGTCAGCGCGGCTCGCACCTCGTCGATGGCAGGCACATGCGCCGTTGCCGCGGCGGCGAGATCGTTCCCGCGTCGGGCAAGTTCGACGCCGAGCGCCGCGGCGTCCTTCGATGGCCGGTCGAGAGGCGCGGCGGCGCTGAACGAGGCGCCGCTTCGGGTATAGGCGGCGAAAACCGGCGGCGTCGGCAGGGGCACGCCGGGATTGACCAGCACCACACCGGCATCCGGCAACGCTGCGGCCGGGCCGACGCATTCGCCGATGCCGCAGACCTGTGCCGCGCGGCCGGCAAGGCACATCGGCACGTCGGCGCCCAGGGTCGCGGCGAGATCGAACAGCTCTTCTTCAGGCATCGCCACGCGCCAGAGTTCGACGAGCGCCAGCAGCGTCGCGGCGGCATCGGCCGAGCCGCCACCGAGGCCGGCGGCGACGGGGACGCGCTTGGTGAGGCGGATGGCGGCCTTGGGTGCGATGCCCGCTCGCCCGGCCAGCGCGCGGGCGGCGCGCAGCACCAGGTTGTCGTCCTGCGCTTCGCCAGCGAGAGCGAGGGCCAATGGGCCATCGATCGTCAGCGAGCAGTCGCCGGCGGGTGCAACGGTGATCGTATCGGCCAGATCACAGAAGGCGATCAGCGAGTCGAGCAGGTGGTAGCCGTCCTCGCGACGGCCGACGACGCGCAGGTAGAGATTGATCTTCGCGCGCGCGTCGCGGGCGATCACTGCTTCCCGGTCGGCACGTCTTGCGTCTTGGGCGGCTCGGTCGCGCCCGGACCGACGGTGGGCTGGTCGAGCTCGGCGGTCAGGCCGTCCTCCAGCTTGCGCTTGATGACGTCGATGCGGTCGGGCTCGGGCTTGCTGGTCAGCGCGCGTTCCCACTGGAAGCGCGCCTCGCGGCGGCGGCCGACATGCCAGTAGGCGTCGCCGAGATGGTCGACGATGGTGGCGTCGTCGGCCTTCAGCAGGATGGCGCGCTCCAGGTACTCGACCGCGAGCTCGAACTTGCCCAGCCGGTAATAGGCCCAGCCCACCGAGTCGGTGATCGCGCCGTCGTCGGGCCGCTGCTTCAGCGCGCGCTGCAGCAGCTCCATGCCCTCGTCGAGGTTCTGGCCGCGATCGATCCAGGTATAGCCGAGATAGTTCAGCACATAGGGCTGCTCAGGCATCAGCTCAAGTGCGCGCTTCAGGTCGGCCTCGGCGCCCGGCCAGTCCTTGATGCGCTCGCGGCACATGCCGCGGCCGAAGAACAGCGCGGCGTGGCGCGGGCCGGGATTGGGCACGCGCGCGAGCGCGGTGTCGAACGCCTTGGCCGCGTCGGCGAAGCGCTCCTTGCTGCGCAGCAGGTCGCCCAGGGTCCAGGCCGCGTCGATGCGGTCGTTGCGCTCGTCGACCATCGTCTGCAGCGCCTTGATCGCATCGTCGATGCGCTCGGCCTCGACCATGGCCAGCGCCGCACGCAGGCGCGCGCGCCAGTAGAGCGGCGAGGCCTTGGGCACGCTCTCGAGAATCTCGATCGACTTGGCCGGAATGCCGAAGCTCTCGTAGACATCGGCGACCACGAGGCG
>CAYNOF010000742.1:0-1162 GCA_964398335.1 uncultured Rhizobiaceae bacterium | reverse complement strand
GGCCTTGCCGACGCGATCCCAGCGCTTGTCGCGATCCATGGCGTAGAAGCGGCCGGACACCGTGCCGATCCGGATCGGCAGGCCGGGTCTGAATGCCCTGGCGAAGTCGGCAAGGTACTCGCGCGCGCTCTTGGGCGGCGTGTCGCGGCCGTCGAGGAAGGCATGCGCCACCACCGGCACGCCCGACGCGGCGACGATGTTGGCCAGCGCCGCGATCTGATGCTGATGGCTGTGCACGCCGCCGGGCGAGACGAGGCCCATCACGTGGCACGTGCCGTTGGACTTCTTCAGCTTGTCGATGAAGGCCCGCAGATCGGCGTTGGCGGCCAGCGAGCCGTCCTGGATCGCCTGGTCGATGCGCGGCAGGTCCTGCATCACGACCCGGCCGCCGCCGAGATTCATGTGGCCGACCTCGGAATTGCCCATCTGGCCGGCGGGCAAGCCGACATAGAGCTCCGAGGCATCGATCAGGCTCTGCGGGCAGGTCGCCACCAGGCGGTCGTAGTTCGGCTTGCGCGCGGCCGCTAGGGCGTTGTCGGCGGGGTTGGGGCGATGGCCCCAGCCGTCCAGGATGCACAGGACGACGGGACGTTGTGCGGACTCGCTGGCCGACGGCATCTACCGACCCTGCGCCGCGCCGGCGACGATGGTCGGACGCGCCCGGCGATCCTCGACCGACTGGAACTTGTTGGGGCAATTCAGCTCGGTGGGATTGATGTTCTCGTCCTGGTTCGGCACCTCGATGGCGCAGAACACGAACTCACCGCGCGGCTCACCGTCGATGCTGATGTGGTAGGTGTACGTCCCCGGCGGATCGCCGTCGATGATGCACCAGGAGCGCTGCATATAGCCGTCGCGCACCGTTTCGCGCATGCGTGTGGTGGCGCGTGTCTTCTCGGGATTGACCTCGGTCTCGGGGCCCGCGATCACGTCCTTGGCCGGCTCCGAGGTCTGCAGCACCTCGACCAGCTGCACGCTGCGGTCGGGGCCGCCCAGCCACATGCGCCAGCCGAAGCAGGCCTTGTTGACCAGCAGCGGGATCGCGTTGGTCTCGTAATAGTTCGTCGACCGGTCGCTCTTGGTGATCGACACGAAGGGGATGCTGCGCTGCTTGCCGCGGCCGCGGTCCTGCGCCTGGGCACCGGCGACCGTCAGCACCAGG
>CAYNOF010000741.1:0-6086 GCA_964398335.1 uncultured Rhizobiaceae bacterium | reverse complement strand
TGGAAGCCGCCGGCATTCCGGGCATCATCTCCTGCCAGGTTGCGGCGCTGTCGCTGCCGCTGACATTCGATCCCGGGACGCGCTGGGACTACGGCATCAACATCGACTGGGTCGGCAAGGCGATCGAGGCGGCCAGCGGCGAGAAGCTCGATGCCTATCTGCGCAAGAACATCTTCGAGCCGCTGGGCATGAGCTCGACCTCGTTCAAGCTCAGCGACGACCAGCGCGGCCGTCTCTCGGGCATGCATGCGCGCGGCGAGGACGGCAAGCTCGCGGCGATGCCCTTCGAGATCCCGCAGGAGCCCGAGTTCCACATGGGCGGCGGCGGGCTCTACGGCACGGTGCAGGACTACCTGAAATTCGTGCAATGCCTGCTCAACGAAGGCGCGCCATTGGTGAGCAAGAAGACCTTCGCCGAGATGGCGCGCAACAACATCGGCGACATCAACGTGGTGGCGCTGAAGACAGCGATCCCGCCCTACTCCGCCGACGCCGACTTCTTCCCGGGCATACCGTGCAAATGGGGCCTGAGCTTCCTGATCAATACCGCGACCACGCCGCAGGGCCGCTCGCCCGGCAGTCTCGCCTGGGCCGGCCTCGCCAACACCTTCTTCTGGGCCGATCCGGTGAAGAAGGTCGGCGGCGTCTTCGCCACGCAGACATTGCCGTTCTTCGACCCCCGGGTGATCGGCCTGTTCCGCGACTACGAGAGCGCGGTGTATCGCTCGCTGTAGGTATCCTGGGAGATCATGAGTTCAAGCCCATCCCTTCCCGGCCACGCGCAAGTCATCATCGTCGGCGGCGGCATCGTCGGTCTGAGCGTTGCGTATCACCTGACCAAACATGGCTGGCACGACGTCGTGCTGCTGGAGCGCCAGAAGCTCACCAGCGGCACGACGTGGCACGCTGCCGGCCTCGTCGGCCAGCTGCGCGCGACGCACAACCTCACGCGGCTGGCCAAGTACACCGCCGAGCTGTTCTCGCTGCTGGAGTTGGAGACCGGCGTCGCCACCGGCTTCAAGCAGCGTGGGTCGCTGGCCATTGCCGCCACCGAAGGACGCTGGGAGGAATTGCGCCGCGGCGCCTCGATGGCGCGGCATTTCGACCTCGAGGCGCATCTGCTGACGCCGCGCGAGGCGCGCGATTGCTGGCCGTTGCTGAACGTCGACGATGTGGTCGGCGGCCTGTTCATTCCCAAGGACGGCCAGACCAATCCCGTCGACACCGCGATGGCGCTGGCCCGTGGTGCGCGCACCGGCGGCGCGCGCATCCATGAAGGCGTCGCCGTCACCGGCATCCTGAAGAGGAACGGCCGCGCTACAGGCGTGCGCACGGCCGAAGGCGATATCACCTCGGAGATCGTCGTCAACTGCGCCGGGCTGTGGGGTCACCAGGTCGGCGAAATGGCCGGCGTCGCGGTGCCGCTGCACGCGGCCGAGCATTTCTACGTCGTCACCGAGCCGATCGTCGGACTGTCGCCGAACACCCCGGTGCTGCGCGATCCCGACAGCGCCAACTACTTCAAGGAAGACGCCGGCAAGCTGCTGGTGGGCTGGTTCGAGCCGGTGTCGCGGCCGTGGGACCATCGCGCCGCGCCCGACGATTTCGCCTTCGGCACGCTGCCGGTCGACCTCGACCACATCGCGCCGCAAATGGAAAAGGCCGCCCATCGCGTGCCGCGCTTCGGCGAGGCGGGCATCCGCACCTTCTTCAACGGGCCGGAGAGCTTCACGCCCGACGACCGCTACCTGCTGGGCGAGGCGCCGGAGCTGCCGGGCTTCTTCGTCGCGTCAGGGTTCAACTCCATCGGGATCCAGTCCTCGGGCGGCGCCGGCAAAGTGCTGGCCGACTGGATCGTCAACGGCCATCCGCCGATGGATCTGTGGGACGTCGACATCCGCCGCGTCATGCCGTTCCAGCGCAACCGCGCCTATCTGCGCGAGCGCACGGTCGAGACCTTGGGCCTGCTCTACGCCATGCACTGGCCCTATCGCCAGGTCGAGACCGCGCGCGGCGCGCGGCGCTCGCCGCTGCACGATCGTCTCGCCGTCATGGGCGCCTGCTTCGGCGAGACCGCGGGCTGGGAGCGCGCCAACTGGTTCGCGCCGCCGGACATGGCGCCGGCGTACGACTACAGCTATGGCCGCCAGAACTGGTTCGGCCCCTCGGGCGAGGAGCACCGCGCGGCGCGCGAAGGCGTGGCGCTGTTCGATCAGACCTCGTTCGGCAAGTTCCTGGTGCAGGGCATCGACGCCGAGATGGTGCTGAACCGCATCTGCGCCAACGACATCGCCGTCGAGCCGGGCCGCGTGGTCTACACCCAATGGCTCAACGAACGCGGCGGTATCGAAGCCGACGTCACGGTCACACGGCTGTCGCGCGACGAGGTCCTCGTCGTCACCTCGGCCGCGTGCCAGACGCGCGACCTCGTCTGGCTGCGCCGTCACATCCCACAGGGATCGCGCTGCACCGTCAGCGACGTCACCTCGGGCCATGTCGTGCTGGGCGTGATGGGTCCGCGCTCGCGCGACGTGATGGCGGCGCTGTCGCCCGACGAGGATTTCAGTTCGAAGGGCTTCGCCTTCATGACATCGCGCGAGATCGACATCGCCTTCGCACGCGTACGCGCCTCGCGCCTGACCTATGTCGGCTCGTTGGGCTGGGAGCTCTACATTCCCGCCGAGTTCGCTGCCGGGGTGTTCGACGCGGTGCTCGAAACCGGCGAGCGCTTCGGCCTGAAGCTCGCGGGCTACCACGCGATGAACTCGCTCCGGCTCGAATGCGGCTATCGCCACTTCGGTCACGACATCACCGACGAGACCTCGCCGCTGGAGGCCGGCCTGGGCTTTGCGGTGGCCTGGGACAAGCCGGGCGGCTTCATCGGTCGCGAGGCGTTGCTGCCGGCGCGAGGCCAGCGGCTCAATCGTCGACTGATATCGGTCGTGCTCGACGATCCGGCGCCGATGCTGCTGCACGACGAGCCGATCTGGCGCGATGGCGAGCGCGCCGGGATCATCGCGTCGGGAATGTTCGGGCACACGGTCGGCCGCAGCGTCGGGCTGAGCTATGTCAGCCACGGGGGCGGTGTCGATGCCGCCTGGCTCAAATCAGGCAAATGGGAAGTCGAGATCGCCTGCGAGCGCTTCCCCTGCCGGGTCTCGCTCGCGGCGCCAGTCGATACGAAAGCGGTGCGCGCCTAGCGGCGGACGAAGTTGCGCCGACGTGGCGCGGCGCCGATCGAACCGGGCTTCTCGTCCTTGTGGCGGTAGATGACGCGGCCCTTGGTCAGGTCGTACGGCGTCATCTCCACCGTCACGCGATCGCCGGCCAGCGCGCGGATGCGGTTCTTCTTCATGCGGCCAGCGGTGTAGGCGATGATCTCCGACCCCGATTCCAGGGTGACGCGGAAACGGCCGTCGGGCAGCGCCTCGGCGATCGTGCCCTGGAACTCGATGAGGTCTTCCTTCGCCATCTTTCCTCGCTGGTAGGCGGTTGATATGGGGTGGCCTATTCGGCCTTCAAGTTGGTGGCCGCCGGCTTGCCGCGCTCCATCGTGACGTCGAACGACACGGTCTGGCCTTCGGCGAGGCCGTCGAGGCCGGAGCGCTGCACGGCGGAGATGTGGACGAAGACGTCCTTGGAGCCGTCGCTCGGCTGGATGAAGCCGTAGCCTTTGGTCTGGTTGAAGAACTTGACGGTTCCCTTGGCCATGGGTGGTCCTCCCCTGCGATGCAAACGATCAGGCGTGAGCTCGATCGTCCTGGAAGTCCCAACGCGAGGCACACCCGCAGCCGAATCCGGCCAAGAAGTCGAACGTCCGGCTAGTACGCACGTCCGTCGCCGATATACAAGGCAATTTCCCCAATTCGCGGGGCGGGAGTTCAACCGCGCCGGCCCCGGGGAGAGGGCTGGGACCGGCGCGGCGCGACGCCTCTTTGGTTCTCTTCGTTGTCCTGAGGGGGCGTCGGAACTGAACTCACGCTTGCCCGACCGTCTCGAGGATCGAGGCGGCCAAGGCTTCGCTGGGCGTCTTGCCGGCCCAGACGACATATTGAAAGGCGGGATAGAAGCGCTCGCTCTCGCCGATCGCGACCTCCATGAGGTCCTCGAGTTGCTCGACCGTCAGCCCGCGCGTGCCGCGTAGCAGGATCGAGTGGCGGAACATCGGCAGGCCCTCCTCCGACCACAGGTCGAAGTGGCCGAGCCACAGCTTCTCGTTGATCTGGGCCAGCAGCCCATGCACCTCGCGGTGCTTCTCGCTGGGGATGCGCGCATCGAAGGCGCAGGTGAAATGCAGCGCGCTGACATCCTCGCGCCAGGCGAAGAACATGCGGTAGTCGCACCAGCGGCCAGCCACCTCGACGGCGATCTCCTGATCGCTGGTCCGGTCGTACGGCCACTGGTTTTCGGTCACGACGCGCTCGACCAGCTCAAGCGGATTGGGCGCCCGTCGCTCGCTATGCTCCCGTTGCATCAGCGCCATCGCCCACCCCGCGAATCCCACACGCGCCCGCCACGCCTCCTGAGGACTGGACGGCAGGCGCAAACCACTACGACATCCGGTGCGTTTCCAAATCTAGTGGCCGTGTTCTAGGCGCCCACTATCCATAGCCTGCCACGACGGGACTCCCGGCGCAAGAATCCATCGTGTGGATTCCGAACATTTAATCCAGAGGTCACCATCAGGCGTTGCTGGGTGGCTCGAGCCTAGCCAGCCGGGCCTCGAGCTGGGCGATGCGCGCCTTCAGCGCCTCGTTCTCCTCGCGCGCCGCCACCGCCATGGCGCGCACGACGTCGAACTCCTCGCGGTTGGGCAGGTTCATGCCGTCGAGGATCTTGGCGAGCTGGTCGCGGATGCGCGCCTCGACCTCGTCACGCACGCCGCTCAGCGCACCCGCAGCACCTGCCGCCACCTTGGCCAGGTCATCGAAGATGGGATTGCGCGTCTGCATGGCGTCCTCCGCGGCGGTCCCTGCGATATAGGCGTCACGGGCGTCACGCGCCAGCGCTGCGGCCGCGCTATAAGTTGCGCATGATCGTGGTCACCGGCGGCGCGGGCTTCATCGGCTCCTGTCTGGTCGCGGCGCTGGAGCGCGCGGGCGTGCCCGAATTGGTCGTCGTCGATCGCATCGATCACGAGGCCAAGCGGCGCAATCTGCTGAAGCGGCGCAACCTCGCCGCCTTCGTGCCGCCCGAGGCGCTGGCCGATTTCCTCGAACGCGATGGTCGGCGCGTCGAAGCGCTGTTCCATCTCGGCGCCATCAGCTCGACCACCGAGACCAACCTCGACCTGCTCGAGCGCATCAACGTCGCCCTGCCACTGGCGCTGTGGCGCTTCTGCGCCCGGCGCGGAATCCCTTTCCTGTATGCCTCGTCGGCGGCGACCTATGGCGACGGCGCGCAGGGCTTCGACGATGCCTTCGACGGCCAGGCGCTGCGCCGGCTGGAGCCGCTCAACCCCTACGGTGCCAGCAAGCACCGCTTCGATCTCGAGGTGCTGCGCATGGTTTCGGCCGGCGAGCGGGCGCCGCCGTCCTGGGCCGGCCTGAAGTTCTTCAACGTGTACGGACCCAACGAGTACCACAAGGGAGGCCAGCGCAGCGTCGCGCTGGCGCTGTTCGAGCAGGTGCGCGATGGCGGCCGCGCTCGGCTGTTCCGTTCGCACAACCCCGGCTATGCCGATGGCGGCCAGTTACGCGACTTCGTCTGGGTCGAGGATTGCGTCGACGCCATGCTGACCCTGTGGCGCCAGCCGCACGTGTCGGGCCTGTTCAACATCGGCACCGGGCAGGCGCGCAGCTTCCTCGACCTCGCGCATGCCGTCTTCGCCGCCATGGGCCGTCCGGTCGCCATCGACTGGGTCGACACGCCCGAGGCGATCCGCGAACGCTACCAGTACTTCACCGAGGCGCGTGTCGAGCGGTTGCGCGCGGCGGGCTTCGCCGCGCCGTTCACGGCGCTGGAGGATGGTGTGGGCCGCTATATCAGGGACTATCTGTCGGCGGCCGATCCTTACCGCTGAGAGCCGGGGCGACAACGCCTCGCGTGACAGCGGCTGTCCGGGCCGCTACACCCGCGCCCATGCT
>CAYNOF010000740.1:0-1592 GCA_964398335.1 uncultured Rhizobiaceae bacterium | reverse complement strand
GGCGCCGGCGGCGAGATGGGCCGAGGCCTTGTCCTTGCTGGTGAAGATGCCGGTCGACTCGATGGCGATGTCGACGCCCAGCGCCTTCCACGGCAGCTTGGCGGGATCGCGCTCGGCGGTGACCTTCATCTTGCCGCGGCCGACGTCGATCGTATCGCCGTCGACCTTGACCTCGCCGTTGAAGCGGCCATGCACGGAATCGAAGCGGACGAGGTGCGCGTTGGTCTCGACCGGGCCGAGGTCGTTGAGGCCAACGATCTCGATATCCTTGCGGCCCGACTCGATGATCGCGCGCAGGACATTGCGGCCGATGCGGCCGAAGCCGTTGATGCCGACACGGACAGCCATGGTAATCCCTCCGTCTTGTTCCGTTATGCCTTGGCGGCGAGCGCCTCGCGCGCCGCCTGGGCGATGGCTTCCGGCGTGATGCCGAAATGCTTGTAGAGATCGGCCGCCTTGCCCGAGGCGCCGAAGCCGTGCATGCCGACGAAACGGCCGCGCCGCCCGAGCCAGCGCTCCCAGCCGAAGCCGCTCGCCGCCTCGCAGGCCACGCGCACGGTGCCGTGCTTGCCGAGGATCTCAACGCGGTAGCTCTCGGGCTGTTGCGCGAAGAGCTCCCATGACGGCATCGACACCACCGCGGCGCTGATGCCGTCCTGGGCCAGCATCTCGCGCGCCGCCAGCGCCAGCGCGACTTCCGAACCCGACGCGATCAGGCGCGCGGAGTCGGCGGGCGAGCCGGCGAGGATATAGGCGCCCTTGGCCGAACGGTTCTCGGCCACGCCGCCGCAGATCGTCGGCAGGTTCTGGCGGGTCAGCGCGAGCACGCTGGGCGTCTCCTGCGAGCGCAAAGCGAGTTCCCAGCATTCCGCCGTCTCGACCACGTCGGCCGGGCGGAAGACCTGCAGGTTGGGGATGGCGCGCAGGGCGGCGAGATGCTCGACCGGCTGATGCGTCGGACCATCCTCGCCCAGGCCGATCGAGTCGTGCGTCATGACGTAGATCACGCGCAGGCCCATCAGCGCCGACAGCCGGATCGAGGGCCGGCAGTAATCGGTGAAGACCAGGAACGTGCCGCCGTACGGGATGACGCCGCCATGCAGGGCGATGCCGTTCATCGCCGCCGCCATCGCGTGCTCGCGGATGCCGTAGAAGACGTAGCGGCCGTCCCAGTGGTCCTTCTGCAGCGGCTGCAGGGTGGCGGTACGCGTGTTGTTCGAGCCGGTGAGGTCGGCCGAGCCGCCCAGGGTCTCGGGCACCAGCGGGTTGATCACCTCGAGCACTTCCTGGCTCGACTTGCGCGTCGCCCAGGACGGCTTCTCGGCCGAGACCTTGGTCTTGAACGCCGCCAGCGCGCCGTCGAGCGCGGCGGGCAGGGCGCCGGACTGGCGGCGATCCCATTCCAGCCGGTCGGTGGCCGCCATCGAATTCAGGCGCGCCTGCCACGCCTTGTGCGCGCCGGCGCCGCGCGCGCCAAACGCGCCCCAGGCCGACAGGATCTCGTTTGGGATCACCAAAGGCGGGTTGGGCCCGCCGAGCGTGGCGCGCGCGCCCGCGACCACGTACATGCCCAGCGGCGAGCCGTGCGTCGC
>CAYNOF010000739.1:0-2734 GCA_964398335.1 uncultured Rhizobiaceae bacterium | reverse complement strand
ATCGCCGCGCTGATCTCGGTCGCCGCCATCACCGCGTTCACCACGGTCGGCACCAAGCTCAGCGCGATGATGACCAACACCGCCAACAGCCTGAAGTAAGTTTCGCTTCAAAGCGTAGGAAGCCGGGCCGCAGGTCATCCTGCGGCCCGTTCTCATTGGGGCGGCGGCGATGGATCAGAAGCGGATGAATCTGCCCACCATATGTTGATTTCAGGAATCTGACGCGGCCACAAATTGTAGTATCGGTCCATTTTGGATGAAAAAATCCTTTTAGATTCAATATTCTATAGGTCCATTTTGAAGTGTTTTATCTTGACCGCCGCAGTTACTTTGCGTAGATTTCTGCGCAGAAGCCGCAGCCGGATCGGGGCGACTTCGGCGGCCCTCGCAAGGCGCCGCATCCATAGCCGGTCCTGCTGATAGGCCTCCCGGACAATCCGGGTTTATTTTGAACAGATTCAAGGGGTTAATCTCATGCTCTCCATCTTCCGCAAGATCCTGAAGGACGAATCGGGCGCCACCGCCATCGAGTACGGCCTGATCGCCGCGCTGATCTCGGTCGCCGCCATCACCGCGTTCACCACGGTCGGCACCAAGCTCAGCGCGATGATGACCAACACCGCCAACAGCCTGAAGTAACGCCCGATCGCTCCGGGCGGCGCCGGTCGCCGCCCGGGTCGCCTCCACCGGTCCAACCCCCGTGTTCCGTCGTCCATAGGAAGAGCAAGGCGTATGACCCAAGCCCTCCAGCTCGTGGACCTGATCCTGATCAGCGGCCTCGCCGCCCTGGTGATCGGTGCCGCGCTCAGTGACTGGGCGCGCTATGTCATTCCCAACCAGATCCCGCTGGCGGTCGCCGGCCTGTTCGCCATGCACGCCGCGGTGTTGCTGGCGCGCGATGCCGCGCCGATGTCGCTGGTCTGGGCGCTGGTCTGCGGCGTCGTGGTCTTCGCCGGCGGCGCCTTCCTGTTCGCCCAGAAGGTGCTGGGCGGCGGCGACGTCAAGCTGATGGCGGCCTGCGCCCTGTGGGCCGGCCCCAACCACATCGCCGAATTCATCATGGTGACCACGCTCTACGGCGCGCTGCTCAGCGCGGCGTTCCTGCTGCCGGCGTTCCGCCACAAATCCGAGACGGCCGATGCCCAGTACGGCGTCGCCGCGGCGCTGAAGCGCCGGTTGCCCTATGGCCTGGCGATCGCCACCGGCGCCGTCGTGGTCTGTCTGCGATTGCTGACCGAAGCGAGGGTCTGATCCCATGAACGTCGCACGCGTTGGTGTCTTCGCCATCGCCCTGCTTGTCGCCGGTGTGATGGTCTTCTTCGGCCGCCACTGGCTCGGCTTTGCCTCCCAGCAGCCGGCGCCGGTCGCCGCGCCCAGCGCCCCGTCGCAGCGCCTGGCCAAGCCCTCGCTGACCGAGGCGCCGCAGCCGGCCCCGGCCCTGCAGGTCCTGGTGGCGCGCACCGACATCCGCACCGGCCAGATCGTCAAGCCCGACGACATGCGCTGGCAGGCCTGGCCCGACGGCACGATCTCGCCGACCTACATCATCGAGGGCCGTCGTCCGCTGTCCGACTTCGTCGGTGCCGTCGCCCGCGCGCCGATCTCCGCCGGCGAGCCGATCACCGAGGGCCGCGTCGTGCTCTCCGGTACCCGCGGCTTCATGGCCGCCGTGCTGCAGCCCGGCATGCGCGCCGTGTCGGTGCAGGTCACCCCGACCTCGGGCGTCTCCGGCTTCATCTTCGCCGGCGACCGCGTCGACCTGATCCTCACCCACGTCTACGAGAAGGACTCGATCAAGGAGCGCCAGGCCAGCGAGACCGTGCTGCGCGACATCCGCGTCATCGCCATGGACCAGCGCCTTGACATGCGTCCGGGCGAGGCCCCGCAGGTCGCCAAGACCGCCACGCTCGAGGTCACGCCCAAGCAGGTCGAGATCATCACGGTCGCGGCCGAGATGGGCAAGCTCTCGCTCGCCCTGCGCAGCCTGCAGGAGCCGGCCGATGCCGATGGCGGCGCCGTGGCGCGCGCCGACGACGAGCCCAGCTTCACCCGAGACAGCAGCGTCAGCCGCTTGCTGAGCGGCCCGGCCGCACCGGCGGCCGCGGCAGGCGGCAGCAGCGGCGGCGGCAATGCGGGCACAACCATCACCATCCTGCGAGGGACAGCCGCGGCTACAGCGACGCCCCAGACCGGACCCCCTCCGGCTGCAGCAGCAGGAATAAACGGCGGAGTACAACGCCAATGACAAGCAAACCCCCTCTGGACATCTCTTCCGACAGGCCGCGGTTTTCCCCGCGGCCTGTCGCATGCCTTGTGCTCGCCATCGCGGCCCTGTGGCCGGTGGCCGACGCCGATGCGCAATCCGGCGGCCTGACGATCAACCGGCCGGTCAGCGCGGCACAGGCGGCACCCAAGAAGCCGACCCCCGACAAGCGGGGGCCGTCGGCCGAAGAATTGAACCGCCGGTTCAACGCCCAGCTCGAGGCCGACCGCGCCAAGGCAGCGGCACCGCCGCCGGCGCCCCCGGTCGAGGAGCCCGGCTTCTTCGGCAGGCTGTTCGGCACCGGCCCGTCGCAGCCACAGGTCGCCCAGGTCCAGCCGCCGGCATCCGCCGCGCCGCCGAGCGTCGCGCAGGCCTCTCCGACGGCCCCGGCCGTGCCACCGCCCCAGCGTGACGATCCTCGTCCGACCCCGCCGCGGTCGATCGGCGGCGCGGGCGCACCGCCGCCCGCCG
>CAYNOF010000738.1:0-2229 GCA_964398335.1 uncultured Rhizobiaceae bacterium | reverse complement strand
CGCCCGCGCCCAGCGGCACGCCGAGGTGGCGCATGAGCTGCTGGCCGCCGGCAAGGCCTATTACTGCTACGCCACGCCGGCCGAGCTCGAGGTCATGCGCGAGGAGGCCCGCAAGGCCGGCAAGCCGATCCGCTACAACGGCATGTGGCGCGACCGCGATCCGAAGGACGCGCCGCCTGGCGTCAAGCCGGTGATCCGCATCAAGGCGGCGCAGACCGGCTCGACCACGGTGCGCGACCACGTGCAGGGCGAGGTCACCGTCGCCAACGACCAGCTCGACGACATGGTGCTGCTGCGCGCCGACGGCACGCCGACCTACATGCACGCCGCGGATGACATGGGTGATGCCCATGTCATCCGCGGCGACGATCACCTCAACAACACCTTCCGCCAGCTGCAGGTCTATCAGGGCATGGGCTGGCAGGCGCCGGACTTCGCCCATATCCCGCTGATCCACGGCGCCGACGGCGCCAAGCTGTCGAAGCGCCACGGTGCGCTGGGCGTCGATGCCTATCGCGACATGGGCTATCTGCCGGCGGCGCTGCGCAACTACCTGCTGCGCCTGGGCTGGGGCCATGGCGACGACGAGATCATCCCGACCGAGAAGGCGATCGAATGGTTCGACATTGACGATGTCGGCCGCGGCGCCGCGCGCTTCGACTTCGCCAAGCTCACCAACCTCAACGCCCATTACCTGCGCGAGACACCGGATGCCGAGTTGCTGGCACTGGTGCGGCCGCTGATCGAGAAGACGCTGGCGGCGCCGCTGTCGGCGACGGCGCTCGAGCGCATCGCACGCGGCATGAACGGCGTGAAGCAGCGCACGCGCACCGTCGTCGAGCTGGCGGCAGGCCTGGCTTTCTACGCCCGGATCGGCGCGCCGCCGATGGACGACAAGGCCAGGGCGCTGCTGACACCGGAGGCGCGCGGCCTGCTGGCGCGCGTCGTGACGACGATCGATTCCACCTCGGTTGATTGGACGGAATCAACGTTGGAGGCCGCCGTCAAGGACGTGGCCGAAACGGCCTCGGTGAAGCTCGGCCAGATCGCTCAGCCGCTGCGCGCGGCGCTGACCGGCTCGACGGTTTCGCCCGGGATCTTCGAGGTCCTGGCGATCCTCGGGCGTGACGAATCGTTGACACGCCTGCGCGCAGCCGCCTGACGATTATGTCATGGCGTCCTTGCGTTGCGCCTGTCGGACCGGC
This sequence comes from uncultured Rhizobiaceae bacterium, assembly GCA_964398335.1. Taxonomy (GTDB): domain Bacteria; phylum Pseudomonadota; class Alphaproteobacteria; order Reyranellales; family Reyranellaceae; genus JAFAZJ01. The sequence continues at coordinate 1,024 of CAYNOF010000738.1, read as the reverse complement.
TTGTTAGTGTCGCGTCGACCTTTTCGGCCAATCCGGGGGCGCAACGGCCGCATCACGCGGCACGGGCGGGTCTTGGCCAACACGCGTTTCGAGCGGGAGCGACCATGAGCAACACCGGCACCGTAACCCTTACGGATGACGCCACCGGCAAATCCTGGAAATTCCCGATCCTCGGGGGCTCGATCGGCCCCAGCGTGATCGACGTCCGAAAGCTCTACGGCGATACCGGCTTCTTCACCTACGACCCCGGCTTCACCTCGACCGGCTCCTGCGAATCGAAGATCACCTACATCGACGGCGACGAGGGCGTCCTTCTCCACCGCGGCTACAACATCGCCGAGCTGGCCGAGAAGAGCGACTTCATGGAGCTCTCCTACCTGCTGCTCAACGGCGAGCTGCCCAACGCCGCGCAGAAATCGAAGTTCACGCGCGACATCACCATGCACACCATGCTGCATGAGCAGATCGCGTCGTTCTATCGCGGCTTCCGCCGCGACGCCCATCCCATGGCGGTGATGGTCGCGGCCGTCGGCGCGCTCGCCGCGTTCTATCACGACTCCACCGACATCAACGATCCGCACCAGCGCATGGTCGCCTCGTACCGGCTGATCGCCAAGATGCCGACCATCGGCGCCATGGCCTACAAGTATTCGGTCGGCCAGCCGTTCATGTACCCGCAGAACAACCTCAGCTACGCCGGCAACTTCCTGCGCATGATGTTCGGCGTGCCGGCCGAGGAATACGTCATGAACCCCGTCGTCGAGAAGGCGATGGACCGTATCTTCATGTTGCACGCCGACCACGAGCAGAACGCCTCGACCTCGACCGTTCGTCTGGCCGGCTCTTCGGGCGCCAATCCGTTCGCCTGCATCGCCGCCGGTATTGCGTCTCTCTGGGGCCCCGCGCACGGCGGCGCCAACGAAGCCGTGCTCACCATGCTGCGTGAGATCGGCGACAAGAAGCGCATCCCCGAGTTCATCAAGCGCGCGAAGGACAAGAACGACAGCTTCCGCCTGATGGGTTT
>CAYNOF010000737.1:0-1799 GCA_964398335.1 uncultured Rhizobiaceae bacterium | reverse complement strand
GTGATCGTCGTGCACAGCTGGAAGCACGTCTCGGCGGCATTGCAGGCGGCAGAGGAGGCCAAGGCGCCGGTGACCCTGATCAGCCCGGCCAGCGCCTCCTACACGCACGGCGCGGCGTTCTGGGCGGCGATCGTCAAGCGTGCGCGGGATTTGTTCCCGGATGCCGATGCGGAGCTCGTGCTCGACTGCGACGGCGCGCCCGGCCATGCGCTGGCGGCGTTCCGCGTCGGGCTGAAGACCGTGGCCTTCGCCGGCAACGCGGTGGCGGCGACGCGGCTGATGGACATCGCCCAGCGTCACGACGCCCGGCTGATCGATCGGCCGCCGACGCATCTCGACCTGATCCACAGCCGCGATCCGCTGGCCGCCTGCCAGGCCTTGCTCGCCGGCCGCGAGAGCTAGACACGATGCATCTGCGGGCGCGTCCGCTGACGGCCGGGGCGTTCGCGCCCTATGGCGACGTACTGACGCCGCCCCAGGACCCCGGCCGCACATATTTCGAGGAGGCATTGGCCAACGCCCGTCCCGGCGCACGGCCCAGCCTGTCACTGGTGCATCGCGTCCCGCTCGAGCAGCCGCTGTTGCAGAGCGACCTGATCGAGCGCCACGAATTCTCCTCGCAGAGCTTCGTGCCGCTCGACGTGTCGCGCTGGCTGATCGTCGTCTGCCCGCATGCGGCAGGCGGCGGGCCGGATGTCGCGAAGGCGGTGGCCTTCGTCGCCGGTCCCGGCCAGGGCGTGACCTATCGCGCCAACACCTGGCACCACGGCCTGACCGTGCTCGATCGCGCCGCGCGCTTTGCCGTCTTCATGTGGCGCGACGGCGGGCCGAGCGACGAGGAGTTCGTCAAGGTGTCGCCGTTCACCGTCACGGTGGATGGCTGACGCATCCAAGAGCGGAGACTGCCCGATGGCCTGGGAATCAAAGCGCGACTTCGTGGGCTATGCCGGCAAGCCGCCCAACCCGCAATGGCCCAACGGCGCGCGGCTGGCGCTCAACTTCGTCATCAACTTCGAGGAAGGCTCGGAAGCCTCGATGCAGGATGGCGAGGGTTACACCGAGACCGGCCTGACTGAAGCCAGCACCTCGGCCACGGACGTGCGCGGCCGCGACCTCGGCGCCGAGAGCATGTTCGAGTACGGCAGCCGCGTCGGCTTCTGGCGCCTGCACCGGCTGTTCCAGGAGCGCAGCCTGCCGCTGACGATCTATGGCTGCGCGCTGGCGCTGGAGCGCAATCCGCCGGCGGCGCAGGCGATCAGGGAGGCCGGCTACGACGTCTGCAGCCATGGCTGGCGCTGGGTGAAGCACTTCCTGCTGAGCGAGGCGGAAGAGCGCGAGCACATCCGCAAGGCGGTCGAGACCATCCAGCGCATGACCGGCGAGCGGCCCTATGGCTGGTATTCGCGCTATGCGCCCAGCGTCAACACGCGGCGTTTGCTGGTCGAGGAAGGCGGCTTTCTCTACGACTCCGAGACCTACAACGACGAGCTGCCCTACTGGACCACGGTCACAGGAAAGCCACACCTGGTGATCCCCTACTCGATCACCAACAACGACACCAAGCTCCTGGGCAATATCGGATCGACCGCCGACTGGCTGGCCTACATCACGGGCGCCTTCGACATGCTGTACGCCGAGGGCGCGAACGCGCCCAAGATGATGAATGTCGGCCTGCACATGCGCATCATGGGCCATCCGGCGCGCGCCTGGGCGCTGCAGCGCTTCCTCGATCATGTCATGAAGCACAAGGATGTCTGGGTGACCCGACGCGTCGACATCGCGCGGCACTGGATCAAGAC
>CAYNOF010000736.1:0-1109 GCA_964398335.1 uncultured Rhizobiaceae bacterium | reverse complement strand
GGCACAGGCTGCGGGGCTTTGAGAACCAGACAATGAGCAATCCAATCGCCATTCCTTCGGTCTCCGTCAAATACGCCCACGACGGCAAGTCCGCCGAGCCGGATGCACTCGGCATGCGGCCGATGCAGGCGCGCGTCTGGCTGCAACGCGGCGAGCAACGCCTGTCGACCGTCGACCTGTTCCGCACCCAGTTCACCCTGCTCGCCGGAAGCGACGGTGCCGGCTGGATCGACGCCGCGCGCAAAGTCGCGTGGCCCTCTTGGCCGCCATTGCTTGCCTACCGCATCGGCACCGACCTGACCGACCCGGACGGCAACTGGCACACGGTCTACGGCGTACAGCCCGACGGTGCCGTGCTGGTGCGGCCCGACGGCTACGTCGCCTGGCGCAGCGCCTCGGCTGTGCGCGACCCGCAACACAGTTTGTCCGACATCGCCGCCCGCCTGTTCGGTCGCGCATTGCAGCCGGCGTGATCGGGCGACTAGCATGCGCGCCGCAACCAACCGAGGGACATCACCATGAAGATCGCCTTCTCCCCCGCCTCGCCCTACGTGCGCAAGTGCACGGCCTGCGCCATCGCGCGCGGCATCGACAGCCAGGTCGAGCGCTGGAAGGTGGGCACGACCGATCCGGCACTGCTCGAGTTCAACCCGCTGTCGAAGGTGCCGACCTTCATCACCGGCGATGGCATGGTTCTCTATGACAGCCCGGTGATCTGCGAGTACCTCGACAGCATCGGCGACGCGCCCAGGCTGTTCCCCAGCGCCGGGCCGGCGCGCTGGACGGCGCTGCGCCAGATGGCGCTGGGCGACGGCATCCTCGACGCCACGCAGCCGCGCCGCCGCGAGCTCACCCTGCCGCTGGACGACGGCCGCAAGGCCTACATCGCCACCCAGCAGGCCAAGGTGAAGAACGCGCTCGCGGTGCTGGAGAAGGAAGCCGGGACCCTGGGCGCGCTGACCACGATCGGCGAGATCACCATCGGCTGTGCGCTGGGCTATCTCGACTTCCGCTACGCCAACGAGCCGTGGCGCGAGGGCCATCCGAAGCTCGCCGCGTGGTACGAGCGCGTGGTCAAGCTGCCGCCGCTGGCGCAGACGATGCCGGTG
>CAYNOF010000735.1:0-1338 GCA_964398335.1 uncultured Rhizobiaceae bacterium | reverse complement strand
CAGCGCGCCGGCGTTCTTGCTGGTGAAGGCCACTGCCGCCGGCAGGCAGGCCAGCAGCTTGGCCCGCACGGCGGCAGCATCGAGCGCCGCGGGCGACAGCTCGTGGTCGCTGCCGTACTCGGTCTTGTTGAGATCGGTGAGCCCGATGCCGTGCTTCAGCACCTCCGGGTAGCGCTCGGGCTCGAAACGCTCCGGCAGCAGGCCGACACGATGGAGCGTCGCCCAGAAGGAATTGCCCGGATTGGCGTAGTAGGCACGGCGCTTGAACGAGATCGGGCTGGGCGCCGTGCCGCAGAACACGAGATCGAGGCCCGGCGCCAGCACGTCGGGCACGAGATGCCGCGGTGGCTGTACCTCAGTCCGCCTTGATGCCTGCGGCACGGATCACCTCGCCCCAGCGTGTGTGCTCGGCGCGGACATAAGGCGTGAGCTCCTCGAGCTTCATGCGATTCACCGCCACGCCCATGGTGTCGAAACGCGCGATCAGATCCTTGTCCTCGAGCGCGGTGTTCATCGCCGTGTGCATCTTGCTCACGATGTCGGCCGGCGTGCCCGCGGGCACGAACAGCATCGCCCAGGCGTCGACCACGACGTCAGGATAGCCCGATTCGGCGAAGGTCGGCACGTCGGGCAGGGTCGGCGAGCGCTTGGCGCCGGTCACGGCGACCGCCTTCAGCTTGCCCTGTTGCGAGAGCGCCCGCAGGCTGTCGTAGTTCGAGATCACCAGCGGGATGTGGCCGCCCATGGCATCGGTCGCCGCCGGCGCTGCGCCCTTGTAGGCCGCAAGCGTCAGGTCGATGCCGGCCTTCAGCTTGAACAGCGCCATCGACAGGCTGGGCGAGGTGCTGGTGCCCGACGAGCCATAGTTGATCTTGCCCGGCTCCGCCTTGGCCGCCGCGACCAGCTTGGGGATCGTGTCGTGCGGGAAGGACGGGTTGGCACACAGCAGGTTCGGCTGTGAGCCGACCATCGCCACCGGCACGAAATCGGTGAAGGGATCGTAGGTGATCTTCAGCGTGTGGGGATTCACCGCGTGCGAGGAGATGTTGCCGAGAAACACGGTGTAGCCGTCGGGCGGCGAGTTCTTGACGATGTCGGCGGCCAGCGCGCCGCTGGCGCCCGGCCGGTTGTCGGCGATCACCTGCTGGCCCAGCCGCTCCTGCAGCTTGGCGGCGGCGAGCCGGCCGACATTGTCCTGCGCCCCGCCCGGCGGAAACGGAATCACCAGCCTCAGCGAACGCGACGGCCAGGTATCGGCGCGGGGCGCCCCCCCGGTGGACGGCGGGCCGCGGGCCCCACCCCACGCCGCGGGGGACGAACCACCTGGGACAACCCACA
>CAYNOF010000734.1:0-8605 GCA_964398335.1 uncultured Rhizobiaceae bacterium | reverse complement strand
CGACGCCGGCGACCGGCTGTTCGGCACCAAGTAGCCATGCCCGGCATCGCCAAGCTGGGCTTCATCGGCCTGGAGCACGTACTGCCGCCGGAGACGGCCTTCGGCATGGCGCGCGGCATGGGCCACCGCCGGCCCGGCGGCATCGTCGAGATCGAGACCAGCGACGGCGTGACGGGCGTCGGCGAGGTCTTCGGCAATCCCTTCGTCAGCCGCGAATACTTCCGCATGGTCGAGCCGTTCTTCGCCGGCAGGAGCGTCTACGACTTCGACCACATCGAAGCCGAGATCCGCAACCGGCTCTATCACCTCGGCGTGCAGAACCAGCTCACCACCTGCCTCGCCGGCATCAACGTGGCGCTGCTCGATGCCATCGGCCGTACGCACGGCGTGCGCGTCTGCGACCTGATCGGCGGCTGCCGCTCGACGCGCCTGCCGGTCTACGCCTCGACCGGCTTCTTCTCGAAGGACGTCGATCGCCAACTCGAGCACATGCTGGCCGAGGTCAAGGCGCATCCGTATATCGGCATCAAGATCAAGATCGGCCGCGGCGCCAGGGACGACGTCGCGCGCGTCAAGCAGAAGCGCGAGGCACAGGGCGACGACATCCTGCTGATCGTCGACAACAAAGGCAACTACACCGTCGATATCGCGCTGGAAACGATGCGCGCCATCGAGCCCTACAACATCCATTGGGTCGAGGAGCCGCTGCCGCCCTCCGATCTGCGCGGCTATGCCGAGCTGCGTGCGCGGGCACCGATCCCGATCGCCGCCGGCGAGGCGCACTATGCCGTGCGCGACTTCAAGCAGCTGATCGACGGGCGCTGCATCGACATCGTGCAGCCGGCGATCCCGACGGTGGGCGGCCTCAGCGAGGCCAAGCGCATCGCCTTTCTGGCACAGTCCGGCAATTTGCGCGTCTCACCGCATGTCTGGGGCGGCGCGCTGGGCCTGACCGCGGCGTGCCACTTCGTGGCCTCGCTGCCGACCTCGCCGCACACCGACAACGTGCCGTACCCGACCTTGATCGAGTACGACATGAGCGCCAACGCGCTGCGCACCGATCTGCTGGCGAGCCCGATAAAGCTCGACGCCGGCCACCTGATCCTGCCCGACGGCCCGGGCCTGGGCGTCACGCTCGACCGCGGACAGGTCGAGCGCTACCGAGTCTGTTGACTTTGGGACCGATCAGTTGCCCGGCCCGCGCTCCATCGAATAGGGCTGCCAGCGCACCAGCTCGGTCTTCTCCAGCACCGAGGGATTGACGCAGCTGCGCGGCCAGCGGCCCGAGAGCACCGCGGCGAGCTCGTGGCCGACGCGGCGTCGGCGTGCCGGGTCGAAGCGCGAGGAGGCCGAGGCGACGTGCGCCGTGAGGATCACGTTGTCCATCTTGAGGATCGGGTTGTCCGGCTTGGGCGGCTCGGTCTCCAGCACGTCGAGGCCGGCGCCGGCGATCCAGCCCTCCTGCAGGGCGCGGATCATCGCCGGCTCGTCGACCGTGGCGCCGCGGCCGGTGTTGACGAACAGCGCCGTCTTCTTCATGGCGCGGAACTGCTTCTCGCCGAACATCTTGCGCGCATCGCCGGTCGACGGCGCGTGCATCGAGACGATGTCGGCCTGCGCCAGCACCTCGTCGTAGCTGCACGGCTCGACGCCGTACTGGCTCATCACCAGCTCCTCGACGTAGGGATCGTAGGCCAGCATGCGGAAGCCGAAGGCGCGGGCGCGGGTGGCCACGGCGCGCGCGACATGGCCGAAGGCGATGAAGCCCAGGGTCTGGCCCATCAGGCGCGGGAACTGGTAGAGCATCGGCCGGCCCTTGGACCAGTTGCCGTCGCGCGCCAGGCGGTCCTGCACGACCAATCGCCGCCAGGTCGCAAGAATCAGCGTCATGGCGTGGTCGGCGACCTCCTCGATGAAGGTGTCGGGCACGTTGGTGACCGGGATGTTCTTGGCCGTGGCCGCCGCGACGTCGACCGAATCGACGCCGACGCTGCCCAGCGAGATCACCTTGCAGCGCTCCAGCGCGTCGATCACCCGCTTGGAGATCGGCTTGCCCTTGCCGTACAGCGCGTCGGCGTCGAAGGCGCCGGCGATGAAGGAGTTCTCGCTGTCGGCGGCGACCTCGACGATCTCCGCGCCGATGCGGCCGAGCGCTTCCATCTCGAACGAATGATCCATCGGCGACGCGCCCGCCGGTGTGGCGATCTTGAATTTGGCCATTTGGTCTCCTCCCGCAATGCCGACTCGAATAGCGCGTTCCGTGGGCCGAGGCAAAGCGCGCGGCCGGTTTCCGTCAGATTGGCGCACGGCTTATCGCGTTAACATGACGGCAAGGACAGGCGGGGAGACGCGATGCGCGCGATCGCGCAGTTCTGCGACGTGGTGGACCTGATCAACGACGCCATCGGGCGTTGGGCGGCGTGGTTGCTGATACCGGTCATCCTGCTGCTGTTCCTGCAGATCCCGCTGCGCGAGGTGGTGGGCAAGGGCAACCTGCTGGCCAACGACATGGGCCAGTTGCTGCACGCGACGGTCTTCATCGTCGGCGCTGCCTACGCCCTGCGCTGGGACTCGCATGTGCGGGTCGACCTGCTCTACGGCCGCATGAGTGCCCGCAGCCGCGCCTGGGTGAATCTCGTCGGCGCCGTCGTCTTCATGATGCCGTGGCTCGCCTGGGTCGGCTGGTGGTCGGTGCCGATCGCCTGGCGTTCTTGGAGGGCACTGGAGTTGTTCCCCGAGACGTGGAATCCCGGCTACTTCCATTTCCGCACCCTGCTGCTCACGCTCAGCCTGCTGCTCGGCATCCAGGCGCTGGCGATGGCGGGCCGCGCGCTGCTGGTGCTGCGCGGCGCGGAGACGACACGGTGAGCCTGGCGGACCTGCTGCCGCTCCTGATGTTCGTCGGTGCGATCGCGTTGCTGGTCGCGGGCTTCCCGGTCGCCTTCACCTTGTGCGGCGTGTCGATGCTGTTCGCCTTCATCGGTGCGGCTTCGGGCCTGTTCGAGCTGTCGCTGCTGTCGTCGCTGCCGCTGCGCCTGGTGGCGCTGATGGAGAACGACCTGCTGCAGGCGATCCCGATCTTCGTCTATCTCGGCGTCGTGCTGCAGAAGACCACCATCGCCGCCGATCTCCTGGAGGCGATGACGGCGATGTTCGGGCGCCGCCCGGGCGGGCTCGGCATCTCGACCCTGCTGCTCGGCGCGCTGCTGGCGCCGATGACCGGCGCGGTCGGCGCGACCGTGATGACCCTGGGCATGCTGGTGCTGCCGGCAATGCTGCGCGCCGGCTACGACCACCGCCTGGCGAGCGGCATCGTCTGCGCCGCCGGCACGCTGGGCACGATCCTGCCGCCCTCGGTGGTGCTGATCCTGCTCGCCACCATGATGCAGTCCGGCTTCGTCGAGGCCATGGCCAGGCTGGGCGTGCTCATCACCTCGCCGCTCCTGACCAAGCACATCTATCTCGGCGCGCTGGTGCCGGTCGGCCTGCTGCTGCTGCTCTACATCGCCTACGCCGTGTTCATCGCCTGGCGCTACCCCGAGCGCTGCCCGCCGCAGCCGCTGCCGCCGGGCCGCCGGCTCGATGCGCGCCGCCTGCTGGTGGCCTTCGCCATCCCGGTCGGCCTGATCCTCGGCATGCTGGGCTCGATCATCACCGGCTGGATCTACACCGTCGAGGCGGCGTCCTGCGGTGCGATCCTGGTCACGCTCTACGCCTTCGCGCGCCGCGAGCTGACGCTCGATCTGCTGGGCGACGTGCTGCGCACGGTGATGCGGCTGACCGCCATGGTGTTCGCGCTGATGATGGGCGCGCTCACCTTCACGCTGGTCTTCCGCGGCCTGTCGGGCGACGTGCTGGTGGCGCGCTGGCTGGCGGGGCTGCCCGGCGGTGTCTCCGGCGCCACCGCCGCGGTGATGGTCGCGTCGTTCCTGATCGGCTTCGTCCTCGACGCCACCGAGATCATCCTGCTGGTCGTGCCGGTGACCGTGCCGCCGCTGCTGATGCTGGGCGCCGATCCCGTGTGGCTGTCGGTGCTGCTGGCGATCAACCTGCAGACCAGCTTCCTCGCCCCACCGGCGGGCTTTGCGCTGAGCTTCGTGCGCAACATCGCGCCACCCGAGCTGTCGACCGGCTCGATCTATCGCGGCGCCGCGCCGATGATCTGCCTGCAGGCGCTCGCGCTGGCCCTGCTGTGGGCGCGGCCCGACGTGGCGCTGCTCGCCGTCGATCGCGAACCGCAAAGCCTGGTCAAGCAGCCGCCGCCCAAGCCGCCGCCGGGCTTCCGGGTCGATCTCACGCCGCCCGACGAGCCGCCGCCGGTCGACATGAAGTAGCGCAGGCTACTGCGAGTGCTTGATGCCGGCGGCCTCGATCACCGGCTCCCACAATTTCTCCTCGGCCACCATCGCCGCTGCGAGCGTCGTCGGCGCGCCACCGACCACGTTGGCGCCCAGCTCGGTGAGCCGGGCCGGCACCGGCTCGTGGCGCAGCGCCGCCTCGATATCCCTTGCCGCCCTGGCAAGGATCGCCTCCGGCGTCTTGGCCGCGGCGTAGAACGCGAACCACGACAGCGCGACGTAGCCGGGCACGACGGTGCCGATCGGCGGCGCGTCGGGCAGGGTGGGGATCGGCGTCGCCGAGGTGACGCCCAATACCCGCGTCGTGCCGGCGCGCAGATGCGGCGTCGAGACGGTGATGGTGTCGAAGATCACGTCGAGGCGGCCGCCGATCAGATCGTTCATCGCCGGCGCGGCGCCGCGATAGGGCACGTGCGTGATGTCGACCCTGGCGAGATGCTTGAACAGCTCGCCCGAGAGGTGGATCGAGGAGCCGATGCCGGCCGAGCCGAAATTCAGCTTGCCCGGGCTGGCCTTGGCACGGGCGATGAAGTCGGCGATCGATTTGTCGGGCGAGGCCGCCGGCACGACCATCACGTTGGGGATCGACACCGCCATGGTCACCGGCGCCAGATCGGTGAACGGATCGTAGGCCATGGTCCTGTAGAGCAGCTTGCTCACCGCCGCCGAGCTGGACGTGATCAGGAGATTGGCGCCGTCGGGCGGCGTGCGCACGACCTCGGCGCCGGCGACGTTGCCGCCGGCGCCGGGCTTGTTGTCGACGACGACGTTGACCTTCCAGATCTCCGCCAGCCGCGTCGCCGCGAGTCGGGCGACGATGTCGGCCGCGCCGCCCGGCGGGAAGCCGACGACGATGCGCACCTGGCCGCCGGGCCAGGCCTGTGCGCGGACGATCGAGGGCGCGGCGATCAGGGCGGCGGTCGAGGCCAGCAGGCCCCTGCGGCTGATGCGGCGCATGACGTTTCTCCCTGTCTTTTGCCGCCGATCATGCCGCCGCGTCACTCCAGGCGGAAGGGTGGGGGTTGCCGGCCGCCGGTATCGGTGAAGGCGTAGTCGCGCGCCAGCTCGCCCACCGTGAGCAAGCGGCCGCTGCGTTCCATCACATCGGGATCGGCGGCGAGCGCCACGACGGCGCGGCCGGCATAGTCGGGCGATTCGAGCTTCGCCAGCGTCTCCGGCTCGTCGGCCAGCGCCCGGCTCACGCGCTCGGTGCGTACGAAGCCCGGCGCCAGGGCGACGCAGGCGACCTCGGCGCCGGCCAGCTCGCGCGCCAGGCCGTAGACCATGCGGATCGCGGCGGCCTTGGCGACGTCGTAGTAGAGGTTGCCGAGATACTCGTCGAAGGCCCAGGCCACGGTGTTGACGATCAGCCTGGGACGGTCGGCGGTCTTCGGCCCGGTCATCAGCGGCAGCGCGTGGTGTGTGGTGAGGAACATCGTTTTCAGGCCGCCGTCGAACATCCGGGTCCAGTTTTCCGACGATTGGCGCAGAAAGGGCGCCGCGAAGGCCGCGCCCGGATGCTGCTCGTAGCCGCCCCAGGCGTTGTTGATCAGGATGTCGATGCGGCCGTGCTCGCGCGCGATGGCCGCCATCAGCGCCTCGACCTGCTTCTCGTCGCGATGATCGCAGGGTTTGGCCAGCCCGCGGCCGCCGCCGGCCGCCGCGCCGGCGGCACTCACCGCCGCCGCCGCCGCCTCGACCGTGCCCGGGAGATTCTCGGTCGTGGCTCCCGAGGTGCTGCGGCCGGTGACATGCACGAGGCACCCGGCTTCACCGAGCGCCTTGGCGATGCCCAGCCCCAGGCCGCGCGTGGCGCCGCTGACCAGCGCCACCGGACGCCCTTCGTCCTCGCTCATGCCCATTGCCCCCGACCGGCCGTTCCCTGTCGCGCCAAGCTATACGCCGCACGAAAGGCAATGGCTATTTCCGCCCCTGCGACTGTCGGAGCCACATGGTTTCACATGGCCGATTCAGCTACTCGGCGGCATGCTGCACGGGCTGTTCGACCGGCGCCGGCGCCCGCTTGGCGCGGCGCTGGCGGAACCGCGCGCCGAGGTTCTCGAACATCAGGTAGACCGTGGGCGTGATGAACAGGGTCAGCAGCTGCGACATCAAGAGGCCGCCGACCACCGCGACGCCCAGCGGCTGGCGCAGCTCGGCGCCGGCGCCCAGCGCCATGGCGATCGGCATGGCGCCGAGGATGGCGCAGAGCGTGGTCATCATGATCGGCCGGAAGCGCAGCACGGCGGCCTGGATCATCGCCTCCTTGGACTCGAGGCCCTGCGCCTTCTTCTCGATCGCGAAGTCGACCATCATGATGGCGTTCTTCTTGACGATGCCGATCAGCATCACGACGCCGATCATGGCGATCACCGACAGGTCCATGCCCGCCAGCTCCAGGGTGACCAGCGCGCCGATGCCGGCCGAGGGCAGGCCCGAGAGGATGGTCAGCGGGTGGATGAAGCTCTCGTAGAGCACGCCCAGCACGATGTAGATCACCAGCACGGCGGCGAAGAGCAGCAGGCCCTGGTTGGCCACCGCCTGCTGGAAGACCTGGGCGCTGCCCTGGAAGCTGGTGCTGATCGAGGCCGGCAGGCCGATATCGCGCATCGCCACGCCGATATTGGCGACCGCGGTGCCAAGCGACGTGCCAGGCACAAGATTGAACGACACCGTGACCGAGGGCAGCTGCGCCAGATGCGACACGGTGAGCGCCGTCGGCTTCTCCGACAGATGGGCCACGGTATCGAGCGGGACGACGCCGCCAGAGGGCGTGCGCACCGTCAGCCGGCGCAGCATGTCCGAGGTGTCGGCGTATTTGGGGTCGGCCTCGAGGATCACCTGGTAGGTGTCCTGCGGCGCATAGATCGTCGAGATCTGACGTGTGCCGAAGGCCGAGTACACGACGCTACGGATCTGGTCGACGGTCAGGTTGAGGCGCGCGGCGGCATCGCGGTCGATGTCGATGACGGCGGCCCGTGCGCGCATCTGCAGGTCGGAGTTGACGTCGATGATGCCCGGCACCGAGCGCATGCGCCCCTCGACCCGAGATGCCCAGTTCTGCAGCACCGCGAGGTCAGGCGATTGCAGGGTGTACTGGTACATCGCGCGGGACTGCGTGGTGCCGACGACGATCGACTGGATAGGCTGGAAAAAGACCGAGATGCCCGGAACCTGTGCCGTAGCGCGGCGCAGGCGCGCAATAACCTCGCCGGCACCGGCCTTTCGTTCCGGCTTGTCGCGCAGCGTGATGAACAGACGGCCGGAATTCTGGGTGTTGGCCGCATTGCCGCCGCCGACCGTTGACATCACCGACACGACGTCGGGATCCGCGCGCACGATCTCATCCAGCCGGCCCTGACGCTCGACCATGGCCGCGAAGGAAGCGTCGTCCGGCCCGACTGTCGAGGCGGTGAGCAGGCCATTGTCCTCCTGCGGGAAGAAGCCCTTGGGAATGGCCTGGAACAGGATCACGGTCAGCACGAAGGTGCCTGCGGTGATCAGGAGCATCAGCCTGGAGTGCCCGACCGTCCAGCGCACCGCGCGGCCATAGAGCTGCGTCAGCCGGTTGAAGCCGGCCTCGAAGAGGCGCACGGGCAATGGCAGGCGCGCGTGGTGGTCGACGGGCTTCAACAGCCGCGAGCACAGCATCGGCGTGAGCGTCAGTGAGACGACGCCGGAAATCAGGATGGCCGTCGAGATCACCATGCCGAACTCGGCGAACATCCGGCCGACCACGCCGCCCATGAACAGCACCGGGATGAACACCGCCACCAGCGAGATGGTCATCGACAGGATGGTGAAGCCGACTTCCTTGGAGCCGACAAAGGATGCCTCGCGCGGATCCACGCCGTTCTCGACGTGGCGCATGATGTTCTCCAGCATGACGATGGCGTCGTCGACGACGAAGCCGACCGCGAGAGTCATCGCCAGCAGCGAGATGTTGTTGATGGAATAGCCCAGCAGGTGCATGCCGCCGAAGGTGCCGATCAGCGAGATCGGCAATGCCAGCGCGGGAATGATGGTGGCGCGTACGCTGCGCAGGAAGAAGTAGATCACGATCACCACCAGCACGATGGCGATCCCCAGCGTTTCCTGCACGTCGTGGATCGAGGCACGGATCGACTTGGAGCGGTCGTTGAGCACCTGGATCTCGACGCCACCAGGCATCTCGGTCTGGATCTGCGGCAGCATCGCGCGCACGCGGTCGACCACCTCGACCGTGTTGGCGTCGGGCTGGCGGTAGA
>CAYNOF010000733.1:0-3289 GCA_964398335.1 uncultured Rhizobiaceae bacterium | reverse complement strand
GGCTCGATGATGATGGCGCGGGCGATGGCGACGCGCTGCTGCTGGCCGCCGGAAAGGGCGCCGGGCAGCTTGGCGCCCTGGTCGGCGAGATGGACCAGGTCCAGCGCCTGGTCGACCTTTTTCTGGATTTCGCCACGCGGGCGGCCCTGCATACTGAGACCGAAGCCGACGTTCTTGCGGACCGTCATGTGGGGGAAGAGCGCGTAGTTCTGAAAGACCATGCCGAAGCCGCGCGACTCCGGCTTCAACTCGTCAATACGCTGGTCGTCGAGGGAAATGCTCCCGCCGGTCAGCGCGAGCAGGCCGGCGATGCAGTTGAGCGCGGTCGACTTGCCGCAGCCTGAGGGGCCAAGCAGGGCGATGAACTCGCCCCGCTTGACCTCAAGCGTCACATCTTTCAGCGCGTTGAGCGCGCCGAAATCCCGGCTTACCTTCTCGAGTCGCAGGGTGCGAAAGTCGCGTGACGCGGAGAGCACTGCTTCCGTTCCTACTTCTTGACCTTGTCGCCGCCGATTTCCTTGTCCCAGCGGTCGAACGCGTAGACAAGCTGCTTCGGCAGCAGCGGCAGTTCCTGCGGATTGCCGGTGATGGCGGCCTCGTATTCCGGACGGCCGAACTCGGCAATCGCGTCCTGGCTTTCCTTCGGCGCCATTGTGATCGGCACGTCCTTCACCGCCGGGCCCGGATAGAAATAGCCGAGGTCGTAGGTGAAGGCCTGCGCTTCCGGCGTCAGCATGTAGTTGAGCAGGTCGATGAGAACCGCGACCTTCTCGGGGGCGAGGCCCTTCGGGATGCACATGTAGTGCCCGTCGAGAATCCAGTGGAAGCCCTTGAGGAAGAATACCTTGGCTTCCTTGGGCACGACACCGAGAACACGCGGGTTGATGTCCCAGCCCATTTGCGAGGGCAGCATGTCGCGCGAGCCTTCGCCCAGTTCCTTCATGGTGGCGCCGGTACCGGCCGGATAGTACTCGACGTACTGGCCGAACTCCTTGAGGTAGGCCCAGGTCTTGTCCCAGCCCTTCTCCGGATCGTGCGGATCGCTGTCGCCGAGGACGTAGGGCAGGCCCATCATGAAAACGCGGCCTGGACCTGAGTTCGCCGGCCGTCCGTAGATGAAGCGATTCGGGTTCTGCTTCACCCAGGCGAGGAGTTCCTCGGCCGTCGACGGCGGATTCTGCACCGCGTCCGGCATGTACTCGATGACCGGACCGGCCGGGCAGAACGTGACGCAAACACCTTGATTCTGGGCGAGACCCTGCATCTTGGCGGCGCCCGGCAGATAGATGTCTTCGAGCTTTGGCAGGTCGGCGGCGTAGTCGGTGACGATCGGAATCCACAGACCCTGATCGACGCCGGCAGAGAGCACGTCGATGCCGGTGAGCACGCCGTCGATGTCGACGTGGTTGGCGTCCTGCTGTGCCTTGATCTTGCCAGGCAGTTCCGGCGCCGGTGCCTTCGAGAAGTTGACCGCCGAGACAAGGTTCGGGTGCTTGTCGCGGTAGGCCTCGATCGCCTTCTGCGTCAGCGCAAGGTTGCCGGCGACGTCGACGAAATTCAGCGATACCGGCGATGTCGGCAGCTTCAGATCGGAAAACGCCGAGCGGCCGAAGGCGGCCATGCCGGCCGCGCCGACAGCGCCGCCAAGCACGGTGCGGCGAGAGATTCTATGGATCATCGTAATTCCTCCCAATTTGAACAACTCAAAACCGGCGTCTTCAAACGCCGGGCGGCGGATGATCCGCCCTCGAAGTTCGCGACCGCTCCTCCCGCGGCTCGCGAGTAGTTCTTCATCGCCCGTTGGCTTTCCTCCAGGCGGCGAAATCAGCAATCGTCCTGTCGTCCGTTGCCGGATAGAGGCCAACGATGGTGCGGCCGCCGAGAACCGCCTCGGTGACGAAATCTTCGAATATCGTCATCTCGTGCGCTTCGTCGGCGATCTCGCCCGCGATGTGCACCGGGATGACCACCACGCCTTCGGCGTCGCCGACGATGATATCGCCGGGAAATACCGCCACGTCGCCGCAGCCGATCGGCACGTTGATATCGATGGCGTGGTGCAGGGTGAGATTGGTCGGTGCGGAGGCGCGGTGGTGGTAGGCGGGGATGGCGAGGCCGGCGATCGTCGGCGAGTCGCGCAGGCCGCCGTCGGTGACGATGCCCCCCGCGCCGCGCACCATCAGGCGGGAGACGAGGATCGAGCCGGCGGAGGCGGCGCGGGCGTCCTTGCGGCTGTCGATGACCATCACCGCGCCGGGCGGGCAGGTCTCCACCGCCTTGCGCTGCGGATGCGCCGGATCGCGGAACACGGCGAGCTGGTTGAGATCCTCGCGCGCCGGAATGTAGCGCAGGGTGAAGGCCTCTCCGACCATCGGCCCGGCGGCCGGGTTGAGGCGGTGCACGTCCTGAATGAACTGGTTGCGCAAGCCGCGCTTGAACAATGCGGTGGTCAGCGTCGCGGTGCTTACCGTCTTCAGCTTTCCGCGGATCGCGGAGTCCATCGTCGCCCTCGCGCTCAATAAATCGCTGGCTCGCCCGCGGGCGCGCCGAAATCAGTCTGCAGGAAATCGAAATCGCAGCCCTCGTTCGCCTGGCGAATATGGTGCGAAAACATCCAACCGTAACCGCGCTCGAAACGCGGCTCGGGCTTGGGCAGCGCAGCCTTGCGGCGGGCGAGTTCCTCGTCGGGCACGTCGAGGCTGATGCGGCGGGCGGCGACGTCGACCGACACGATGTCGCCGTTCCTAACGAGCGCCAGCGGACCGCCGATGTAGGACTCCGGCGCCACGTGCAGCACGCAGGCGCCATAGCTCGTGCCGCTCATGCGCGCGTCGGAAATGCGCAGCATGTCGCGGATGCCCTGCTTCACCAGCTTCTTCGGGATCGGCAGCATCCCCCACTCCGGCATACCGGGACCGCCCTGCGGGCCGGCGTTTCTCAGGATGAGGACATGATCCTGGGTGACGTCGAGGTTCTCGTCGTCGGTCACCTTTTTCATCGAAGGATAATCGTCGAACACCAACGCCGGCCCGGAATGCTTGAGGAAGCGCGGGTCGCAGGCGCTCGGCTTCATGACGCAGCCGTCCGGCGCGATGTTGCCCTTGAGCACGGCGAGCGCGCCTTCGGCATAGACCGGGTCGGCGGCCGTGCGGATGACGTCGGTGTTGATGACCTCGGTGCCCTCGATGTTCTCGCCAAGGGTGCGGCCGTTGACCGTCATTTGATCGAGATCGAGATGGTCACGGATTTCCCACATCAGCGCCTTGAGGCCGCCGGCGTAGTAGAAATC
>CAYNOF010000732.1:0-2403 GCA_964398335.1 uncultured Rhizobiaceae bacterium | reverse complement strand
CGAGCGCCAGTCGATCACACCGCGGTCGGTCGTCTGGTTGATCGTCAGCTGGCTGGTGCCGCTCTGCGTGATCGTCGCGCTGCCGCCCGTCACCACGCCACCCGTCGGCAGCTGCGACGTGTTCTGCGCCCAGGCCGGCCGGCCGAGCGCGAACACGCCGGTCGCCAGCATCACCGCGACGGCGGTGCCGGCCAGCAATGTCCCACGACTCGGCTGCCGCCGTCCGTCACCGCGGACGCAGCGAGGCACACCCTCGGTACGCGTTAACAATCCCCCACTCCCCCAACCGGGCGGGTGTTCAGTATCAAGAATCCGCGGACGCAGCCATGAGCAACTTCGCGGCAAAAAGAACGCTTGCTCGCCTTTCTCGTCAGGCGTCGATCAGTGTCGCAAAACCGCCATAGATCATGCGCTTGCCGTCGAACGGCATGTCGCCCATCGCCTTCATGCGCGGGTCTTCCATGACCTTCTTCCACGCCGCATCGCGCACCTGCCTCGAGGGCCACTCGATCCAGCTGTAGACCACGATCTCCTCGCCCGTGGCCTTCACCGCGCCCCTGAAGTCGGTCACCTTGCCGTCAGGCACGTCATCGCC
This sequence comes from uncultured Rhizobiaceae bacterium, assembly GCA_964398335.1. Lineage (GTDB taxonomy): Bacteria > Pseudomonadota > Alphaproteobacteria > Reyranellales > Reyranellaceae > JAFAZJ01. Next base: position 1,808 of record CAYNOF010000732.1, on the reverse strand, counting down.
CCACGCGTCCATCACGCGGATGGCGCCGTACTCCCTGAACAGCGCGGCCATCTTCGTGGCCATCGCCTGGTAGGCGTCCTTGCGGGCAGCGGGGACCGGGATCACGCAGCCGTCGACATAGCCGGTCTTGCCGGCGGCGCGCGCATCGGAGATCGGCGCGAAGCCGCCATAGATCATGCGCTGGCCGTCGAACGGCATGTCGCCCACCGCGCGCATGCGCGGATCGGTCATCATCCTGTCATGCGCCGCATCGCGCGTCTTCTTGTCGGGGTACTCCAGCCAGGCGAAGACCACGACCTCGTCCGGCCCGGCCTTCACCGCGCCCCTGAAGTCGGTGAGCGTGCCGTCGGGCACGTCGTCGCCCCACGCCTCGACCTGGCGCGTCGCGCCGTAATCCTTGAACAGGGGCACGGCCCTGGCGGCGTGCTGGAGATAGGCGTCCTTCCTGGCGGCGGGGACCGCGGCGACGAAGCCCATGATGTAGGTCATGACGACTCTCCTCTGCCGGCCTCAGGCCGCGGCGGGCTGGTGCGCCTTGAACACGGCGAGCTGCGCGTCGAGCGCGCGCCGGAAGGCGGGACGCGCCTCGCAGCGTGCCTGGTAGCGCACGAGGCTGGGGAAGCCGGCGACGAGATCGGTGTGGCGCACGATGCGCAGCATCGTCGTCATCATCAGGTCGCCGGCGGTGAAGCGGTCCTCGAGATAGTCGCGCTCGCCCAGCCACTGGGCGACGCGGCCGAGCCGCGTGCGCACCGCGTTCAGCGCACCGGGCCGCCGCAGCTTCGCCCACTCGGCATCGGCGTTGAAGGCGTCGATGGTGATCAGCTCCATCATCATCGGCTCGACGCTGTTGAGCGCCGCGATCACCCAGGTGCGCGTGCGCGCCCGGCCGGCGCGATCGTCGGGCATCAGCGCCGTGCAGCTCTCGGCGATGTGCAGCACGATCGAGCCGGTCTCGAAGAGATGGATGTCGCCGTCGTTGAGGATCGGCACCTGTCCGAAAGGCTGCTCGCGGTAATAGTCGCCGGGCTTCTCGCCGAACGCGTCGAGCAGGCGCACGCGATAGGACAGGCCGGCCTCCTCCAGCGCCCAGCGCACGCGCAGGTCGCGCACCAGGCCATGCGCGAAGGGCGGCACCCATCTGTAGGCGCTGATCTCGATGGCGGCGTCGGGATCGACGGGCATGGCACTCTCCCTGGCTGCTGGTTCAACTACGGTGATATCGCATCAGCCCGACAGGATTTCGCCCAGCGCCTCCTCCAGTCGACGGATCTCCGCCTCGGAGCCGACGGTGATGCGCAGGAAATCGGCCACGCGCGGGCCGGTGAAATGGCGCACCAGCACCGCGCGCTGGCGCAGCGCCGCCGCCAGGGCCTGCCCGGCATGACCGGGGTGGCGCGCGAAGACGAAATTGGCGCTCGACGGCAGCACCTCGACGCCCCGCCGCGCGAGCAGGTCGGCGCGCATCGCGCGGTTGCCCAGGATGCGCGCGCGCATCGGCTGGAAGTACGCCTCGTCGCCGAGCGCGGCGATGGCGCCGGCCTGCGCCGGGCGTCCCAGCGGATAGGAGTTGAAGCTGTCCTTCACCCGGGTCAGCGCCTCGATCAGCCCGGCATCGCCGATGGCGGAGCCGACGCGCAGCCCGGCCAGCGCGCGCGACTTCGACATGGTCTGCACCACCAGCAGGTTGGCATGCGCGCGCACCAGCGGGATCGCCGTCTGCCCGCCGAAATCGACATAGGCCTCGTCGATCACCACGGGCACGTCGGCGCGCGCCGCCGCCAGCCGCTCGATCTCGGCGCGCCCGA
>CAYNOF010000731.1:0-15830 GCA_964398335.1 uncultured Rhizobiaceae bacterium | reverse complement strand
GAGGAGATCACCGAGTTCGTCGATCGCGTGCGTCGCTACCTCGAGCGCGAGATCGCGCTCGATGCCGATGCCGAGATCGCGCTGACCTGCGAGCCGAAGATCGACGGGCTGTCGCTGTCGATCCGCTACGAGCACGGCGAGCTGGTGAGTGCGGCGACGCGCGGCGACGGCGCGGAGGGCGAGGACGTCACCGCCAATGTGCGCACGCTTTCCGACGTGCCGAAGAAGCTGAAGGGCAAGGCGCCCGATGCGCTCGACGTGCGCGGCGAGGTCTACATGCGCCGCGCCGACTTCCTGGCGCTGAACGAGCGGCAGGCGGAAGCGGGCGAGAAGACCTTCGCCAATCCGCGCAACGGTGCCGCCGGCTCGCTGCGCCAGCTCGACGCCACGATCACGGCGAGCCGGCCGCTGCGCTTCTTCGCCTATGCCTGGGGAGAGGCCGAGCCGCGCACCTGGGACTCGCAGCAGGAATTCCTGAAGCGGCTGAGCCAATGGGGCTTTCAGGTCAATCCCGAGATCCAGCTCTGCCGCACGACCGACGAGGTGCTCGCCTTCTATCGCGACATCGGCCAGCGCCGCGCCTCGCTGCCCTATGACATCGACGGCGTGGTCTACAAGGTCGACCGCGTCGACTGGCAGGCGATCCTGGGCTTCGTCAGCCGCTCGCCGCGCTGGGCGATCGCGCACAAATTCCCGGCCGAGAAGGCGCAGACGCTGCTCAACGGCATCGCCATCCAAGTCGGCCGCACCGGCGCGCTGACGCCGGTGGCCGAGCTCGAGCCGATCAATGTCGGCGGCGTGCTGGTGGCGCGCGCCACGCTGCACAACGCCGACGAGATCGAGCGGCTCGACGTGCGGGTCGGCGACACGGTCACCATCCAGCGCGCCGGCGACGTGATCCCGCAGGTGCTGGGCGTGGTGCTGGAGCGCCGGCCGCGCGGCGCCAGGCGCTTCGTCTTTCCCGAGACCTGTCCCTGCGAGCTGAAGACGCCCGTGGTGCGCGAGGAGGACGGCGTGGTGCGCCGCTGCTCGGGCGGCCTCGAATGTCCGTTCCAGCAGGTCGAGCGGTTGAGGCACTTCGTGTCGCGCCAGAACTTCGACATCGAAGGCCTGGGCTGGGTGCATATCGAGAATTTCTGGCGCGACGGCCTGTTGAAGCAGCCGGTCGATATTTTCCGCCTGCGGCGCGATGACCTGCGCAAGCGCGAGGGCTGGGGCGATCAGTCGGCCGACAAGCTGATCGCCGCCATCGACGCGCGCCGCACCATCGCGTTCGACCGCTTCATCAACGCACTGGGCATTCCCTCGATCGGCGAGGCCACCGCCAAGGCGCTGGCGCGCGAGTATGGCGAGGCGCAGGCCTGGTTCGACGCCATGCGGGAGGCGCGCAAGGAGCGCAAGGCCAAGCCGGAGGCGACCAAGAAGGAGAAGGCTGCCGCCGAGGTGGGCGAGGCGTACGGCCGGCTGTGCAACGTGCAGGACATCGGCGTCACCACGGCCGACAAGATCGTCGAGTTCTTCGGCGAGGGCCATAACGAGGCGATCATCCGCGCGTTGCTGGGCGAGATCACCGTGGAGCCGTCCCGCTCGGCCGCCGTGGCCACCGACTCGCCGTTCTCGGGCAAGGTCATGGTCTTCACCGGCACGCTCTCGTCGATGAGCCGCGACGCCGCCGAAGCCAAGGCCGAAGCGCTGGGCGCCAAGGTCACCGGCTCGGTGTCCAAGAAGACCGATTTCGTCGTCGTGGGCGCCGACGCCGGCTCGAAGGCCAAGAAGGCAGCCGAGCTGGGGGTGCGGATCCTCAGCGAGGAGGAGTGGCTGGCGATGGGCGGCGGCTGATTTCGTGATCGCGGTATGCGCGAGACCGCCGATTATATATTCATGACAGACATTTTCGTGGTGTTCAGAACATCCAGATATCGCAGTCGGGTAGCACCTATGCGTTGATTCTGGGCGGCGTTTCGCCGTTGACCCGACTCGGCGCTATGCATATTTTGACGGCGCGCCCCCTTCTGGTGGGCGTGCGCGTTTCTCCCCCCTGACGCGACCCGATCAAAGGCCCGATGCTCACGGATCTCCTCCCGCCCTGGCTGTCCATTGCCGTGTTCGCCTGGACACTGCACATGGTCGTCTACCACGGCATTGCGCTGGGCTTTGAATGGCTCGACGCCACCGGGCGCCTGCAGCATTACCGCGTGCGCCGGCCGGAGCGGCGCGGCTACGCCGCTCTGCTGCCGCGAGTGCTGTTCAACCAGTGCATCGTCCTGCTGCCCAGCATGCTGCTGCTGGAATGGACCGGCCTGGCCTTCGTCGGCGAGCCGCAGCTCGACGCCAGCTGGTTCATCGCCTCGCTGTTCCTGATGATGTTCGGTCATGACGTCGTCCAGTACATCGGCCACCGCCTGATGCATCAGCGCTCCTTGCTGCGCGTGCTGGGCCACCATATCCACCATTCCACCGGTGCCAGCCGCGCCGTCAGCGCCTGCTACATGAGCGCGCCGGACTTCTTCCTGGAGATCGTGCTGCCCTATCTGCTGCCGCTGGTGCTGATCGGTGGCGGCGGCTCCGACCTGCTGTTCCACATCGTCACCATGAGCCTCGGCGCGGTCGGCGGGCTGTACGAGCATTCCGGTTTCGATTTCGCCCGCTCGCTGCGCGGCGAGAAGTCGACGCCGGCGCGGACCTTCATCGTCAACCTGATCGCCGACAAGCTCAGCAGCCACGCCCATGCCGAGCACCACCGGCGCTCGACCGTCAGCTTCAGCGACGGCTTCGGCAGCTCCGGCATCTGCGACACGGTGTTCCGCACCCGCTGGGACCTGGCGGATGGCGCGGCCGCCCCGCCGCAGGGCGCGCGGCCGGTCGGCGGCGAAAGCGGCGCCGCCGACTGAAACGTCGGCTGTATTTATCCGCTCCGAATTAAGTATGTGACGTATTGTTACGTCCGGTCAGTCCATGGGCACCGGCGTCAGCACCGGCTTGCCGGCAAAGTGCGCATCGAAATTCGCCAGCGCCGTCTCGCCCATCGCCCGGTTGGCCTGGCGCGTGCCGCCGCCCAGATGCGGCGTCATCACCACGTTCTCCAGGGTCATCAGCTTGGGATGGACGACCGGCTCCTCCTCGAACACGTCGAGCGCGGCGCCGGCGATCACGCCGGTCTCCAGCGCCTCGGCCAGCGCCGCCTCGTCCACCGCCATGCCGCGCGAGATGTTCACCACGTGGCCCAGCGGCCCGAGCTTCCTGAGCAGTTCCATGTTGATGATGTGCCTGTTCGAGGCGTCCGAGCGCAGCGCCACGATCAGGAAGTCGCACCATTCCGCCAGCGCCAGGGCGCTGGGCAGATAGGCCCAGGGCACGTCGGGCTTCCTGCTGCGGCTGTAGTAGCCGACCTCGGCCTCGAAGGCGGCGATGCGGCTCGCCACGCGCGCGCCGATCGCACCCAGGCCGAGGATGCCGACCTTGGCGCCTTTCAGCCCGAGGATCGGCGGCCACAGATGCGCGCCACGCCGCTCCCAGCGGCCGGCGCGGATGTAGCGATCGCCCTCGCAGAGGCGCCGCGTCGAGGCCAGCAGCAGGCCCACCGCGATGTCGGCCACCGCGCTGGCATTGGAGTCGGCGGCGTTGGTGATGACGATGCCACGCTCCCGGGCCGTCTTCAGGTCCATGCGCTCGAAGCCGGTGCCGTAGCAATGGATGATCGAGACGTTGGGCAGCGCGTCGAGCATGGTGCGGCCGCCTTCGCCGATGCTGCCCACCGTCGCGATCGCCCGCACGCGCGGCTTGAAATCATCGGGCACCATGTGCGGCGCGATCTCGCGCGTCGGGAAGGGACCGAAGACGTCGAAGCGTTTCTTCAGCTCCTCCGTGAACCACGGCGAGAAATGGTACAGCGCGAGCAGGCCGGGCTTGTCGGTAGCGGACATTGAGATACCCCCGTCATCCTGAGCGCAGCGAAGGATCCCGCGGTGTCGCGGTCACGTCGATGCGCGGTGTCCGTTCGCACCACCGCCGGGTCCTGCGCTGCGCTCAGGACGACGGTCGTGGTGTCACAGCGGCCGCGTCGCGGCTTCGAGCCAGGCGCGCGCTTCGCCGTTGAGCTGCGGGCCGACCACCTCGCGCACGCGCGCGTGGTAGGCGTCGAGCCATGCACGTTCGGGGCCGCTCAGCAGCGAGACCTCTATGCAGGCGCGGTCGATCGGCGCCAGGGTGAGCGTCTCGAATTCGAGATAGGCGCGGTCGGCGCCCTCGATCCTGGCCTCGCGCACCGCGACCAGGTTCTCGATGCGGATGCCGTAGGCATCGGTCTTGTAGTAGCCCGGCTCGTTGCTGACGATCATGCCCGGCCGCAGCGCCACCGAATTGTGCGCCTTGGAGATGCGGTGCGGGCCTTCGTGCACCGAGAGATAGGCGCCGACGCCGTGACCGGTGCCGTGGTCGTAGTCGAGCCCGGCCTGCCACAGATGATAGCGCGCCAGCGCGTCGAGCTGCGAGCCGGTGGTGCCCACCGGGAAGCGCGCCATGGCCAGCGCGATGTGGCCCTTCAGCACGCGCGTGAAGCGGTCCTTCATCTCGGCGCTGGGCTCGCCGATCGCCACGGTGCGTGTGACGTCGGTGGTGCCGTCGCGGTACTGGCCGCCTGAATCGACGAGGTAGAGTTCGCCGCGCTGCAGCTTGCGCGCGCTGCGCGGGCTGGCGCGGTAATGCACGATGGCGCCGTTGGGGCCGGCGCCGGAGATCGTGTCGAAGCTCAGGTCGCGGATCGCGCCGGTGGCCTCGCGCAGCGCCTGCAGCCTGTCGGAGGCGGCGATCTCGTCGGTGTCGCCCTTGGACGCCTCGCTCGCCAGCCAGTGCAGGTAGCGGCTGAGCGCGGCGCCGTCCCGGCGGTGCGCGGCACGCACGCCAGCCAGCTCGACCTCGTTCTTGCACGCCTTGGGCAGCGCCACCGGATCGAGCTCCCGTACCAGCTTCGGCTCGCCGCTGGCGCCCGCCGTCAGGCGATCGAGCGCCCAGCGCGGCGCGGTCTGCGGGTCGAGCCACACCGTGCGGCCCTCGCGGCCCAGCGACTCGAGCGCGCCGGCCAGCGCCTCGGGGCGGTGCAGGGCGACGCCGTTGCCGAGATGCGCGCGCGTCGAAGGCGGCAGCTTGCGCGCGTCGATGAACAGGTCGACGCCGGCGTCCTTGCGCAGCAGCGCGAAGGACAGCGGGAAGGGCGTGCGCGGCACGTCGCCGCCGCGCACGTTGAGCAGCCAGGCGATCGAATCGGGCTGGCTCAGCAGCACGGCGTCGGCGCCCTTGTCGGCCACCGCCTGGGCGATGCGTGCGCGCTTCTCCTCGCTCGACTCGCCGGCCAGCTCGACCGGCTGCGGGATCACCGGCGACAGCGGCGGCGGCGGCCGCGATGTCCACACCGAGTCGATCGGATTGCCGTCGACCGGCACCAGTGTCGCGCCGGCCTTGGCGCAGGCGTTGGCCAGCCGTTCGGCTTCGGACAGGCCATGCAGCCAGGGATCGAAGCCGAAGCGTGCGCCCGACGGCAGGTTCTCCGCCAGCCAGGCATCGGGCGTGGTCGCGGGATAGTCGACCGGCGCGTAGAGCGACATGTCGACCTGCTGGCGCACCTGCAGGGTGTAGCGTCCGTCGATGAAGATCGCCGCCTTGTCGGCCAGCACGACCGCCCAGCCGGCCGAGCCGGTGAAGCCGGTGAGCCACGCCAGGCGCTGCGCGGCGCGCGGCACGTATTCGCCCTGATGCTCGTCGGCGCGCGGCACGATGAAGCCGTCGAGCCCGCGCCGCTTCAGCTCCGCGCGCAGCGCCGTCAGACGCTTCGCCGACTCCGCCGACGCCAGGCCGCCATCGCCCAGCCCGTCATCGCGGCCGGCCAGGCTCTCGCGCAGCGCGGTTAGCTCGGCCCGCACCTGGGCGCTGGCATCCGCCGCCACCAGCTCGACCCACTCGGCGCCCGCCAGCCCTTCCGGGGCGGCGGCGATGCCGGCCATCAGGTCACCGAGCTCGTCCGGGCCGTAGGACCGTCCATTGGATCGCAACAAGTCGGCGAGGCGGGCGAGACCGTCGTCGGGTGTCGACATTGGAACAAACCGTCCGATCAGAGGGGCGTCGTGAGCGCACCGTACGAGCCTGTGATAGCCGGCGCAATAAACGAACCAAGTGTCTCGATTGTCATGATGCAATGCAGCACTGAGAAATTGTTTGCGCCATGATCCAAATGCATGACTGGTCTGGCGCCATAGCACTTATCACATGAAATCAAAGGCTTATATTCCACTGCGTGACGCGTCGGAATATCGACGCGCAGCAAGGGAGCGGGAATTGTCCCGGTCCCGGAACCGAAAGTGAAGGGAACAATGTCCAGCTTGTCCAATACACCCGCCATCTCGGGCTTTGGCAGCGTGACCGCGCCGACCCCGGCGCGTGTTACGGGCAAGGTCCGCCTCGATACCCTCGACCGTCAGAGCATCGAGCAGCAGGCGCGTGTCCAGCGCGCTGCCGTGGTCGGCGAGTTCATCGGGGGCGGCATCGCCCATCTCTGGCGCCATATCCGCGCCGCCGTGCGCCGCCGCGCCGCGGTTGCCGAGTTGAGCGCGCTCGATGACCGCATGCTGGCCGATATCGGCCTGTCGCGCAGTCAGATCTGCTCCGCCGTCAACAGCGCCGCGGGCTTCGGCCCCGACCTGCCGGTGGGCCCGGGTGTCGCCGCGTCGCTCAACGACAACGTCTACACCCGCGCCGCGTAAGTCTCCCTGAGCGCGCGCACCTCCCCAATTCCCCCGCGCGCGCTTTCCTGAAAGGGCCGGCTCCCCAGCCGGCCCTTTTTTCGTGGGCGGGTTCAGCGGCCGAGCACAAGCGTGCGCCAGTCAGCGCCGCCGGCCTCGTGGTCGATGCCGCGCACCAGGGCGAAGCCCTGCGCGCGGTAGGCGGCGAGGATCTCGTCGGCCTGCTCGACCAGCAAACCCGACAGGATCAGCGTCGCGCGCGGCGCCGCGGCTGCCGCGAAGGACGGCGCCAGCGCGACCAGTGGGCCGGCGAGGATATTGGCGACGATCAGGTCGTAGGGCGCGCGGCGCGCCAGCGGCGGCGCCGACAGCCCCTCCGAGAGATGGAAGTCGCAGAGATCGGCGACACCGTTGAGCACCGCGTTCTCGCGCGCCACGGTGATCGAATCGGGATCGTTGTCGCCGCCCAGGATCCGGCGCCGCCAGGCCAGCGCCATGGCGATGGCGAGGATGCCGCTGCCGGTGCCGACATCGACGGCATTGGCGATGACGGCCGGATCGAGCGCACCGATCGCCTCCAGGCAGCCGCGCGTCGTGGCATGTGTGCCGGTACCGAAGGCCAGCCCGGCGTCGATGCGCAGCGGGATCGCGTCATCCGGCACGGGGTCGGTGGCGTGCGAGGGATGCACCCAGAAGCGGCCAACCCGGAACGGCTGGAAGGAACGCTGGTTCTCCGCCACCCAGTCGGTATCGGGCAATGCCTCGACCTGCCACGCCGGTGCCGCGATGCCGGCTTGCGCAGCGGCGTCGGTGATCGCCCCACCCAGCAAAGCACGCGTTGCCGCGTCCGGCCCGGAGGCGTTGTCCGCCTCGCCGTAAACTTCGCTGCGCCACGGCCCGTCCCGGGTTGTCTCGACCGTCGAGACCACAAGGCCATGCTCGACCAGCGCATCGGACAACGCGCCATCGAACGCCATGGCGGCGGCGGCGGGGATGGTGACGGCGATCTTCCAGGCGGGCATGGCGTGGCCCTAGCACGCGGGGCGGCGTGCCGAACAGGACCGCTTTCCCGTCCTCGTCCTGATCGCGGACGGGCGGACGACTCCGGCGTTCCGCAAATCGTCCTTGGAACTGCTGGACGCAGAGCCGTGAGACTGGTCGATTTCGAGACCTTTGCCTCGGAGGACCGATCACGTCGTCTGGACGAAGCTGTCGAGAACCTTCTTCGGGCCGGCCTTCTCGAACTCGATGTCGAGCTTGTTGCCGTCGATCGCGGTGATCAGGCCATAGCCGAATTTCTGGTGGAAGACGCGCTGGCCGACGGATAGCGAATCGGCAGGGCGGTCGCCCTGGGCGCGGCGATCGTCGAAAGTGTCCTCGCGGCCGAAGCGGCCGCGCTGGAACTGGCCGCGGCCGCTGCCTGATCCGCGCGTGGCGCCGCCGATCTGGCGGGCGCGCTTCCAGTCCGGGCCCCAGTCGACGCTGTCGACATCGACGTCGGTCATGCCCGAGCCGCCGCGCAGCCCGCCGAAATGGCCGGCCGAGGCGGTGCCGTAGAGGCCGGCGTCGGATGAGGCCTCGACATGTTCGGGCGGCAGCTCCTGCACGAAGCGCGACGGGATTGCCGCCTGCCACTGGTTGAAGACGCGGCGGTTGGCGGCGAAGGAGATGTAGACCCGCTTGCGCGCGCGGGTGATGCCGACATAGGCCAGCCGGCGCTCCTCCTCGAGGCCCGACAGGCCGCTCTCGTCGAGCGCGCGCTGGTTGGGGAACAGGCCTTCCTCCCAGCCCGGCAGGAAGACGGTGTCGAACTCCAGGCCCTTGGCTGCGTGCAGGGTCATGATGTTGACCATGTCGCCGCCGGCGCGCTCGTTGCCCTCGGTGACCAGCGCCACGTGCTCGAGGAAGCCCGACAGCGAATCGAACTCCTGCATGGCGTTGACCAGTTCCTTGAGGTTCTCCAGCCGGCCCGGCGCCTCGGGCGAGCGGTCGCGCTGCAGCATCTCGGTGTAGCCGGACTCGTCGAGCATGGTCTCCGCCACCTCGTCTTGCGTCATGCGCTCGAGCTTGTCGCGCCAGCGCTCGTAGCTGTTGACCAGGTCGCCGAGCGTCTTGCGCTGCTTGGCCTTGAACTCGTCGGTCTCCAGCGCGCGTCGTGTCGCCTCGAACAGGCTCACCCTTTGCGTCTTGCCGATGCCGCGCAGCGTCTTCAGCGCCGATTCGCCCAGCCCACGGCGCGGCACGTTGTAGATGCGCTCGAAGGCGAGATCGTCGTCGGGCTGCGCGATCAGGCGCAGGTAGGCCATCGCGTCGCGGATCTCCTGGCGCTCGTAGAAGCGCGGGCCGCCGATCACCTTGTAGGGCAGGCCGAGCGTGATGAAGCGCTCCTCGAACTCGCGCGTCTGGAAGCCGGCGCGCACCAGGATCGCGATCTGCGACAGCGCATGCTTCTCGCGCTGCAGCGCCTCGATCTCCTCGCCGACGGCGCGTGCCTCCTCGTCGCCGTCCCACACGCCGCGCAGGCGCACCTTGTCGCCCTCGGCGACGTCGGTCCACAGCGTCTTGCCCAGCCGCCCCTCGTTGTGGGCGATGACATGGCTGGCGGCGGCGAGGATGTGCGGCGTGGAGCGGTAGTTGCGCTCGAGCCGGATGATGGTGGCGCCGGGAAAGTCCTTCTCGAAGCGCAGGATGTTGCCGACCTCGGCGCCGCGCCAGCCGTAGATCGACTGATCGTCGTCACCGACGCAGCAGATGTTGCGCTGCTGGTCGGCGCCGCCGCCCTGCGCCAGCAGCCTGAGCCACAGGTACTGCGCGACGTTGGTGTCCTGATATTCGTCGACCATGATGTAGCGGAAGCGCTTGTGGTAGTCGGCGAGAATGTCGGGGTGCTGCTGGAACAAGGTCACGCAGTGCAGGATGAGGTCGCCGAAATCGGCGGCGTTGAGCTGCGCCAGTCGCTCCTGGTACTGCCTGTAGATGTCGACGGCGCGGCCGTTGGCGAACTCCGCCTGATCGTCCTGGTTGCCGACCTTGTCGGGGGTCAGCGCGCGGTCCTTCCAGCGCTGGATCACGCCGCTCAGCACACGCGCGGGGAATTTCTTGTCGTCGATGCCCTCGACTTCCATCAGCTGCTTGAGCAGGCGGATCTGGTCGTCGGTGTCGAGGATGGTGAAGTTGCTTTTCAGCCCGACCAGCTCGGCATGGCGGCGCAGGATGCGCACGCCGATCGAATGGAAGGTGCCCAGCCACAGCCCGTCGGCGGCGTGGCCGATCAGCTGGCCGACGCGGTCGAGCATCTCGCGCGCCGCCTTGTTGGTGAAGGTCACCGCCAGGATCTGGCTGGGAAAGGCTTTGCGCGACAGCAGGATGTGGGCGATGCGGGTGATCAGCACGCGCGTCTTGCCGGTGCCGGCGCCGGCCAGCACCAGCAGCGGGCCCTCGGTGTGCTCGACCGCCTGGCGCTGCGTCTCGTTGAGCTTGCCGAGATGGTCGACCGCGACGTGCACCGGCGCCGGCACGAAGCCGCGGCGGCGCGCCTCGGGCTGCGGCGCCGAGTCCTCGGGCTCGTCGGTCAACTCGAAGGGATCGGACATGGACTCCGTATAGCATGTGGATGGCGTGGCCGGCGGCGGCTTTACCGCGCGCCTTGTGGACGCCATGTTCAGGGGACTGAATCCCCTCTGAATGAGATCGAGAATGCGGCCAATTCTTGTCCCGGCGATCCTTTGCCTGATGGCCGGCGTGGCCTTTGCCCAGACGCCGGCGCCGCAGACCCAGCCGGCAAAGCCGCCCGCCGGTCCCAGCTACGATTGCAGCAAGGCGAGGAGCGGACGCGAGAAGGTGGTGTGCGCCAACGCCGACCTGGCGGCGCTGGATCGCACCCTGGCCGAGGTCTACGCCAAGGAGAAGGCGCGGCGCGACGCCGCCGGCCAGGCCGAGCTGCAGCGCGAGCAGGTCCGCTGGCTGGCCAGCATGCCCACCACCTGCGGCGTGCCGGACAGCGCCGGGCCGGAGCGCTGGGCCGAGCCGCAGCGCAAATGCCTCGCCGATCTCTATCACGCCCGCACCACGGCACTGGCCGGCGCCGCCGCGACGGTTCCGGCGTCCAACACGCCGCAATCGGTGATCGGCCGCTTCGTCCTGGTGCTGCCTTCGGCCGATGCCGGCAGCGGGCGGCTCACCGTTTCACCGGCTTCGGGCGGCAAATATCGCGTGCAGCTGGAAACCGTGATCGGGCCCACGGCGCATACCTGCGCCATCGACACGACGCACGGCGTGCTGGAGGGCGGCATGGTGCGGGTCAGCGCGCCGGCCGAGGTCTACGATCGGGCCGCGGCCACGATGAAACCGGCGCCGTGCAATTTCCGTATCATCAGCACGGTGGACGGCGTGCGGGTCGATGTCGGTGAATTCCAGGAGGCGTGCCGCTCCTTCTGTGGCGCCCGTGCGTTTTTCCACGGTGACTACAAGAGGGCGAAGTGACGGCGGGTTGTTCCGCTTCCGTCGCCGCGCCAGCGTGCTACGCTGCCTGACCGGCAGGAGGTCGACATGGCCGACCGCGCACCGTTGCTGAAGACGTCGCTCGCCGCGCTGCTGTCGCTGGCGTTGTCGGCGCCGCTTGCGTTGGCCCAGGGCATCGACAAGGGCACGGACAAGCCGACCACGACCACGACCACCACGACCGACCTCGCACCGCGCCCGTTGAGCGACGCGGTGAAAGCGGTGCTGCCCTCGATCGTGACGGTCAAGAGCACGGTGCCGAGCGAGGCGCGCAGCGCGCGCAATCTCGGCACCGAGCGGGAAGGCCACGGCGTCGTCATCGACGACGAGGGCCTGGTGCTGACCGTGGGCTACCTCGTGCTCGAGGCCAACAGCGTCGAGATCGTCGACAACAACGGTCGGCATTCCTCGGCGCTCGTCGTGGCCTTCGACAACGATTCCGGCTTCGCCCTGGTGCGTACGGTGATTCCCTTGAAGGTCAAGCCGGTGGCATTCGGCGATTCGGACGTGCTGAAGCAGCGCGACAGCGTGGTGATCGCCGGCGCCGGCGGCGAGGACAGCGTCCTGCGCGGCCTCGTGGCCGATCGGCGCCAGTTCGCCGGCTACTGGGAATACCTGCTCGACAACGCCATCTTCACCGTGCCGCCCCATCACAACTGGGGCGGCGCGGCGCTGCTCGACGAGCAGGGCGCGCTGATGGGCATCGGCTCGCTGCAGGTGCCCGACGCCTATCGCGGCGGCCGCAGCTTCCCCGGCAACATGTTCATCCCGATCAACCGCCTCAAGCCGATCTTCGAGACGCTGAAGGCGGGGCGCCGGCCGGAGGGCTCCAGACCGTGGATCGGCGTCAACACGCAGGAAGCGCGCGGCCGCCTGATCATCGCCAACGTGCAGCCCGGCAGCCCGGCCGAGAGGGCCGGCCTGCGGCGGGGCGACGTCGTGCGCTCGGTCGGCGGCACCAAGGTCGATTCATTGGCCGATTTCTACAGCAATCTGTGGGCAGCAGGTCCGAGCGGGACGACCATCACCCTGGGCATCGATCGCGGCGGCGAGCGCGTCGACGTGACGGTGCGGTCGGGTGACCGCTACAAGTACCTGCGGCTCGACAGCAGTCTCTAGCCTCTGAACGAGGAGACCACCATGTCGCGTCAAACCTCCGGGCCGACGACCATCACCATGGCGAGCCTGATGCCGATCTTCCCCGATGCCTCGGACGAGGCCGAGGAGCAGAACGAGGAGCGTTCGTCGGAACGCCGCCGCGGCATTCCCGCGCCGCCCGGGCTGGTGCGCGCCATGCGCTCCGTGGTCGGGCTGAAGTCGAGCGTGCCCAAGGATGCGCGCACCGCCGAAACCCTGGGCACCGAGCGCGGCGGCCACGGCATCGTCATCGACGACCAGGGCCTGGTGGTGACGGTGGGCTACCTGATCATGGAAGCCGACAAGGTCGAGATCGTCGAGCCGGGCGGCCGCTCGGTGCCGGCGCGCGTCGTCGCCTACGATTTCTCCACCGGCTTCGGCCTGGTGCGCACCACCTTGCCGACGCGGGTGCGGCCGGTAACCTTCGGCGATTCGAGATCGGTGAAGCACAAGGACACGGTGACCATCGCCGGCTTCGGCGGCGGGGCCGCGCAGCGCGCCATCGTCACCGACCGGCGCGACTTCGCCGGCTACTGGGAGTACTTCATCGAGAACGCGATCTTCACCTCGCCGCCCTACGAGTCGTTCGGCGGCGCGGCGCTGTTCACCGACGATGGCGAGCTGCTGGGCGTCGGCTCGCTGTTCATCGGCGATGCCTATCGCGGCCCCTCGGGCGTGCTGCCGGGCAACATGTTCATCCCGATCGATCGCCTGCCCGCCGTGCTCGACATGGTCAAGGAAGGCAAGAAGCCCGGCGCCGGGCGGCCGTGGCTGGGCCGCTATGCCCAGCAGGTGCCGGGCGGCCTGGTGATCGCCCATGTCTCGCCCGACGGGCCGGCGGCGCGTGCCGGGTTGCGGCGCGGCGATGCCATCAACAGCGTCGGCGATGTACTCGTCGACGAGGTCTCGATGTTCTACCGCGCGGTGTGGAGCGCCGGGCCTGCCGGCTCGCGCATCACGCTCAGCATCGAGCGCGAGGGCGACGAGTTCGACGTCACCATCCGCACCGTCGACCGCTACGACTTCCTCAAGCTGGACTGACTGGGCGCGCCGGCGGGACCTCGGCGCTCCCAATGAGAGGGGCAGCAGTATGAGCAAGGCCTTCGCCTCACAGGCGGATACCGAAGACAAGAAGATCACCTTCAGCCGCCTGTCGGAGCACGCCTATGCCTTCACGGCGGAGGGCGATCCCAACACCGGTATCGTCGTCGGCGACGACAGCGTGATGGTGATCGACGCGCAGGCGACGCCCGTGATGGCGCAGACGGTGATCGAGAAGATCCGCACCGTCACCGACAAGCCGATCCGCTATGTCGTGCTGAGCCACTACCATGCGGTGCGCGTGCTGGGCGCCTCGGGCTACGAGCCGCAGCACATCATCTGCAGCGAGGCGACGCGCGACCTGATCGTCGAGCGCGGCGCGCAGGACATGAAGTCCGAGATCCAGCGTTTCCCGCGCCTGTTCCGCGCCGTCGAGTCGATCCCCGGCCTGACCTGGCCGACCATCACCTTCCACGACCGCATGACCATCTGGCTGGGCAAGCTGGAGGTGCAGATCATCCATGCCGGGCGCGGCCACACCAAGGGCGACACCATCGTCTGGCTGCCCGCGGAGAAGACGCTGTTCAGCGGCGATCTGGTCGAGTTCGCCGCGACGCCCTATGCCGGCGACGCCTATTTCGAGGACTGGCCGCACACCCTGCAGAAGCTGCGCGACCTGAAGGCGGCGGCGCTGGTGCCGGGCCGCGGCGACGCGCTGATGGGCGCCGATCAGGTCGAGGCGGGCTTGAGCGGCACGCAGGCCTTCATCGCCGAGCTCTACGCCGAAGTGAAGAAGCGCGCCGATTCCGGCGGCGACCTGAAGGCCGCCTACAACGCGGCGATGACGGCGATGCGGCCGCGCTACGGCAACTGGGTGATCTTCGACCACTGCATGCCGTTCGACGTGTCGCGCGCCTACGACGAGGCCAAGGGCATCGCCGATCCGCGCATCTGGACCGCCGAACGGGACATCGAGATGTGGAAAGCGCTCGAATCTCCATCGTCGTCCTGAGTGCAGCGAAGGGCCTCGCTGTATCGCGCTCACATCGAAGCAGGGTTCCCGTCCGCACCACCGCGAGGTCCTTCGCTCCGCTCAGGACGACAGCCTAGATGACCTCCTACACCTATCCGAAATACGCCTACGTTCCGCCGCCCGAGCTGGTGCTGAAGCCGGGCGGCGTGCAGACGGTGCCGGTGCTGATCGTCGGCGCCGGGCCGGTAGGATTGACGCTGGCGCTCGATCTCGCGCTCAAGGGCATCCCGGTCACCGTGCTCGACGAGGACGACACGGTCAGCATTGGCAGCCGCTCGATCTGCCAGGCCCAGCGCACCCTGGAGATCTGGCATCGCCTCGGTGTCGCCGATCGCATGGTCGCCAAGGGGGTGACCTGGGACCAGGGCGAGGTGCTGCTGGGCGACCAGCCGCTCTACCGCTTCAGCCTGCAGCCCGAGCCGGGCCATCGCTTCCCGGCCTTCATCAACCTGCAGCAATACTATTGCGAGCAGTACCTGGTGGAGCGGTGCATCGAGGAAGACAAGGTCGATCTGCGCTTCCTCAGCAGGGTGGTCGGCGTGCGGCCGGACGACGAGCATGTCGAGGTCGACGTGCAGACGCCCGACGGCGTCTACCAGATGCGCGGGCAATGGCTGGTGGCCTGCGACGGCGTGCGCAGCCCGGTGCGCAGCATGCTCGGGCTGCCGTATGAGGGCGAGGTGTTCGACGATCAGTTCCTGATCGCCGATATCCGCATGGAAGCGGACCTGCCGAAGATCCGGCGGTACTGGTTCTACCCGCCGTTCCATCCGACGGATTCCGTGCTGCTGCATCGTCAGGCCGACGACGTGCTGCGCGTCGATTTCCAGCTCGGCCGCGATGCCGATGCCGAGGCGGAGAAGAAGCCGGCGAACATCGACAGGCGCCTGCGCATGATGTTCGGCGAGGGCGCGCGCTGGACGCACGAATGGAGCAGCGTCTACAAGTTCAGCTGCCGCGCCATGCCGCGCTTCGTGAACGGCCGCGTGATCTTCGCCGGCGATGCGGCGCATGTCGTCTCGCCCTTCGGCGCGCGCGGCGGCCATTCGGGCGTCGAGGACGCCGACAATCTCGGCTGGAAGCTGGCGCTGGTGATCAACGGCCACGCCTCGGATTCGCTGCTCGACAGCTATGACCGCGAGCGTGGCGCCGCGGCGCGCGAGAACATCCGCCAGTCGACGCGCAGCACCGACTACATCACGCCGAAATTCCCCGCCGCGCGCGTGCTGCGCGACGCCACCCTGTCGCTGGCGCGCGACTTCCCCTTCGCCCGCGCCATGGTCAACAGCGGGCGCCTGTCGCGGCCCACGCCCTATGTCGACTCCCGGCTCAGCACGCCCGACGACACGCGCGACGATTGGAACGCCACCGCCCCGGCGCCCGGTGCA
>CAYNOF010000730.1:0-6678 GCA_964398335.1 uncultured Rhizobiaceae bacterium | reverse complement strand
CCACCATCAGCGCCTCGTTGAGGCAGCGGCGCATCATCGAGGCTGCGCGCACGCCGTGCGACAGGCGCGACAGGTTCACCTGCTCCATCATCTGCTTGAAGCCCTGGCGCACGTCGCCGATCAGGTAGGCCGTGGCGCCGTCGAGCACGATCTCGCCCGAAGCCATCGAGCGGGTGCCCAATTTGTCCTTCAGCCGCACGATGCGGTAGGCGTTGCGCGCGCCGTCGTCGAGATGGCGCGGCAGGGCGAACAGACCGAGCCCCTTGGTGCCCGCCGCCGCGCCGCGCGGCCGCGCCAGCATCACCGCGACGTCGGCGTCGGCATGGCTGCAGAACCACTTGTCGCCAAAGAGCTTCCAGCGCTCGACACCGTCGGCGCCGACGCCCACGGGTTCGGCCTCGGTCTCGATCGCGCCGACATCGGAGCCGCCGGCCTTCTCGGTCATGAACTGCGTGCCCTTGAGCATCGTCGCCATGTCGGTCGACAGCAGGCGGTCGAGCAGCTTGGCCTTCAGCGCGGCCGAGCCGTACTTCCTGATGATGAAGTTCGACGTATCCGAGACGCTGATCGGGCACATCAGCCCGAACTCGCCCTGCACGAAGAGATAGGTGAAGCCGTATTTCACCAGCGGCGGCGCCCGCTCGGGCAGGCCGAGGACGCCGGCGCGATGGCTCATCGCGTGCATGCCGAAATCGCCGAAGGCGATCTGCTCCATGGCGCGATAGGCCGGGTGGTACTCGATCCATTCCTCGTCGCGGCCGAAGCGGTCGCGCGGATGCAGCACCGGGCCGTGCTTGTCGGCGACGTCGGCCAGCTCGTCGAGCCGGCCGCCGGCGATCTCGCCCATGCGGTCGAAATGCGGCTCGATGCGGGCGCGCCACTCTTCCTCCATGTAGAGCGAGAGCAGGTCGCGGAACGAGGCATCGACGCGATAGAAGTTCTGGCCGCGGCAATCGGGCGCGATGTGCCGCGCGCCGAAGGGCTTGGCCGCCTCGAGCCGCCAGCGGGCGCTGTCGTCAGGCATGGGATGTCCTTCCATTCAGCAGTGTGTCGACAAAGGCCGGCACGATCTCGGTGGCCGGCCCGTAAATGCCCTCATGAAACATCTGGTAGCCGTCGGAGCGCTCCATGTTGAGCTCGACGGTGCGCGCGCGCCGCAGCCGGCGGACATGCTGCACGAAGCCGGCGGCGGGATAGACCGCGCCCGACGTGCCGATGGAGATGAACAGCCCGCAGGCATCGAGCGCGGCCATGATCTCGTCCATGGCAAGCGGCATCTCGCCGAACCACACGACATGCGGGCGCGTTTGGCCCACCGCGCCGCAGGCGACGCAGACCGTCTTCACCGACAGCGTGGCGTCGGAGTCGGTGACGGTCCCGCAGGCCATGCAGCGCAATTTGCCGGCCTGGCCATGCATGTGCAGGACGTTCCTCGAGCCGGCGCCCTCGTGCAGCAGGTCGATGTTCTGGGTCACCACCAGCACCTCGGCCGGCCATTCGCGCTCCAGCCGGGCCAGCGCGCGGTGAGCGGCGTTGGGCGTGATGTTGCCGCCGGCGAAGAGGGCGCGGCCGGCATTGTGGAAGTCCAGCACCTTGGCCGGGTCGCGATGCCAGGCCTCGATGGTGGCGACCTCCTCCAGGTTCACCCGGCTCCACAAGCCATCCGCGTCCCGAAACGTGTCGATGCCGGATTCCTTGGAAATGCCGGCGCCGGTCAGGATGACGATCTTGAGATGGCCGGATTCCTGCTGCATCGCGCTTGACTCGTGGGAGCGGCAACCATAACCGGTCCGCTGCGGCCGGTGTACGGTACCTGCCCGCCCTGCGGAAGCCTGGAGACGACATGATCGGCGTGCTGTTCGTCTGTACCGGCAATATCTGCCGTTCGCCCACGGCCGAGGGCGTGTTCCGCACCATGGTCGAGCGCGAAGGCATGGGCGGCGCCTTCCGCATCGACTCGGCCGGCACCTACAGCGGCCATGCCGGCGAGCCGCCCAGCGGCCCGGCGATCCTCATCGCCAGGAAGCGCGGCTACGACCTCACCGCCCTGCGCGCCCGGCCGGTGACCGTCGAGGACATCGTCACCTTCGACCACGTGCTGGGCATGGACCGCACGCATCTGTCCGCCCTGCGCCGGATGGCGCCGCAGGGCCTGACCGGCAAGCCGCGCCTGTTCCTCGACTTCGCGCCGCATCTGGGCCTGCGCGAGGTCGCCGATCCGTGGATGGGCGAGGCCGCCGACTACGAACGCGCGCTCGACGTGATCGAAGCCGGCTGCGCCGCCCTGCTCGAGCAATTGCGCGCCACCTCGCTGACGGCGTGAACGCGGACAGCCTCGCCGATCGCCTCGAGGCGGTGCTGGGCCGCCGCCCCGAGCGCCTTGCCCGCATTGCCGGCGGCCACGGCGCCGCCATCTGGCGCGTCGATATCGGCCGCGAACGGCTGATCGCCAAGGCCGCGCCGGCCCATCTCAGCAGCGAAAGCCGCATGCTCGCCGACCTCGCCACGGCAGGCGCACCGGTGCCGAAGGTGCACCACGGCGACGACCGGCTGGTGGTGATGGACTACGTCGAGACCGACGGCGCCGGCCTCTCCGACGAAGGCGGCCGCGCGCTGGCCGAGACCCTGGCGGCGCTGCACGCCAATACCGCGAGGGAGTACGGCCACGGCTACGACGTGATGATCGGCCGCCTGCCGCAGATCAACGAGCGCTTTGCCGGCTGGATCGACTTCTTCCGCTGGAAGCGGCTCGACGTCGCATCGTGGCTGGCGATGCGCACCGGCCGCATCTCGCCTGACCTGAACGAGCGCCTGTGGCGCCTGGGCGAACGCCTGCGCGAATGGCTGCACGAGCCGGCGCAACCCGCGCTGCTGCACGGTGATCTGTGGATCGGCAACGTGCTCTGCCGCGGCGGCCGCGCCGTGGCCCTGATCGACCCGGCGATCGCCTATGGCCATCCCGAGATCGAGCTCGCCTTCACCCAGCTCTTCGGCGGCTTCCCGCCCTGTTTTTTGCGACGCTACTTCGAGATCGCGCCACCCCCGCCCGGCTTCCACGAGCAACGCCGCGCGCTCTACCAGCTCTATCCGCTGCTGGTGCACGCCGCCCTGTTCGGCGCGCCCTACGACTCGCAGGTCGAGGCGATCGTCGCGCACTTCGAGCGTCAGTAGCCCAGCGGGTACTCGGCCTCGACCTCGTAGTGCGAGCCCTCGGCGCGCATCACGCTGGAGTAGAGCCGGAAGTGGTCGACCTCGAAGGGGCCGGCGCGGAACAGGCTGTGCGAGGCGACGAACTGCGCCAGGTGATGGCCGA
Organism: uncultured Rhizobiaceae bacterium; assembly: GCA_964398335.1. Classification (GTDB taxonomy): domain Bacteria; phylum Pseudomonadota; class Alphaproteobacteria; order Reyranellales; family Reyranellaceae; genus JAFAZJ01. The sequence continues at coordinate 3,365 of CAYNOF010000730.1, read as the reverse complement.
TCTCGGCGCGGCGGTTGAAGCGTGCCAGCGTCACGTGCGGACGGAACTTGCGGCGATCGGGCTTCACGCCCTCGCCGCGCAGCACGGCGCTGACCTTCTCCTGCAGCCGCGTCAGCCGTTCGTCCTGCACCACGGCGGCGTAGAGCGCCTTGGGCTGGCGGCCCTCGACGAAATGGTCGACGCCGGCCAACTCGACATCGAGCACCGGTCCGTCGATGGTCGCCAGCGCCTCGTCGACGTCCCGGGCCATGCCGCCATCGACTTCGCCGATGAAAGCGAGCGTGATGTGAAAGTTCTCCGATGGCACCCAGTTGGCGTCGGGCACGCCACCTTGCAGCGCGCTCAGCGCATCGGCGACGTCGTCGGGAATCGGCAGCGCGACGAACAGGCGGAGCACGGACCGCCTCCTACCCCACGATGCGACCCAGCCGCACGATGGTGACGCCCGGTCGCACCTTGTGGTTGGCCGGCATCACCAGCACGCAATCGTCGTAGGGCGTATGCACCGCCTCGCCCTCGTCGTGGCCCAGCAGGGTGCCGGCCTTGGCAATGACCTCCTGCCCGGCCATGCGGCGCACGAACCTGAAATCGCCGCGCTTGGTGGCGACGGCCTGGGTCACCTCCACCACGCGCTGCGACGGCGGATCGGGCTGCCGCCAGCCCTGCGGCAGGTCGCCGGCCTCGACGATGCCGCCGACCACCAGGAAGCGCGCCGTGACATCCTTCGTCACCACGACCGACGACAGGCGCCAATGCTGGCCGGACTCGATCAGCAGCGCATTCTTCGGGCTGTCGGGATCGCCGAAACCGCCGTAGTCGCGCATGCGCCGGCCGGCGGCGTGGCCGCGATCGCGCACCACGTCCATCGGCGTGCCGACCTGGCGGGCGAGCGCGACGCCCTTGTCGAGCGGCCCGCACAGCATCAGCGGCACGCAATCGTCGTGCATCGAATGCAGGTCGAGCAGCAGATCGGCGCGCTGCACGAAAGGCAGCAGCGCGCGTGCCCGGATCATCTCGCGGGTCTCCTTCTCGCCCGCCGGCGGCGCGTCGATGCGGCCCCAGACGCGGTTGAAGTCCTCGTCGATCATGCGCGACTTGAACGGCTCCTCGGCCTTGAAGGTCTGGTAGGCCGCGACATTGGCGAAGCTCAGGATCAGGCTGCCGCGCCTGGGCTTGAGCCCCGACGCCAGCAGTGCGTCGACGACGACCGCGCCGGAGACCTCGTTGCCGTGGGTCAGCGCGTTGACCATCACCACCGGCCCCGGCACGCCGCTTTCCAGCACGTGCACGTAGTCCGTCCCGCTCGCCGACTGGCGCCAGCGCGCGATGTCGGGGAAATCGAACTCGATGGGATAGTGCTCTTCTTCGGCCATAACGAACTCCGTTCGTGCCGATATAGCCGGCCCTCGTTCAGACCACCAGCAGCCCGCGCCGCTCGGCCACGCCGATCGTGGCGACGGCGCCGCTGTTGAAGGCCAGGCAGTCGGCCTCGATGCCGTCGCTGAAGATCACGCCGTTCTCGGGCATCAGCGAGGCGATGCGCAGGGGGTGCTGCCCGTCGACCACGCCGTAGACCAACTCTGCGCCGGTCCATTTGCTGGGATAGGGCTCGCGCACACAGAAGCGCAGCTCCGGCGAATTCCACTCGAAGCGCCCGTCGCCGGGCAGGCTCGGCCGGCTGCCCGACAGGCCCGCGCTCATGCCCGCCCAGCCGGCATAGAGGCTGCGCAGCCAGCCGGTCGATCCCAGCCCGGTGGACACGATGATGCCGCTCGACGATTGGCGCTCCTCGCGGTCGCCGACCGAGAGCGTGTAGCGCGCCGAGACGTGGCTGCGCGGACCGATGAACAGGTCGTTGACCGCGTACAGTTCCTGACCATCGTTCAGCCGGGCGCGCGCCATCACCACCTCGCGCAAGGCCCGGGTGCCGCCGACATGCTCGCGCACCGCCTTGCCGACATCCCCGGGCACGAAGGGCAGCAGCACGCCGTCCCAGCGCGCCGGGTCGGGATTGACGCCGACGATCGCCTGGCCGTCGAGATACTTCAGCGTGTTGGCCACCAGCCCATCCTGGCCGAGCGCGATGACCACGTCGTCGGGGCCGAACAGGTAACTCGGCACATGCGCGCGCTTCAGGCGATTGACCCGGCCGATCTCGGCCAGCGCCCGCTCGGTCTGCGCCAACGCCGCCTCGTAGTGGGCGTGCTCCGCGACATAGTCGGCAAAATCGCCGCCCAGGCTTTCGACGTAGAAGCGCGCCTGCTCGCGCGTGTTGAAACGCGCCAGCAGCTCGTCCAGCCGCGTCGGCCGCACGACGATGACCAGCCGCCGTTCGGTCAGCCGCGCCATATCGGGGCTCAGCCCTTCTTGTCGCGCTTCATCAGCTCGCGCAGCAGCTCGGGCGACATGTTGAGCTCGCCGATCCGGCCGGCGTTCTCGGCCAGCGAGCGGAACGCCAGCGCGACGAGCTGGTCGGGCTGCATGCCGGTGGTCGCCAGCGCCTGGATCACGGCCGGCTCGACGCCGGCGAAGGCCTTCATCGCCGCGGCCACGCCATAGGCCTTGGCATCGGCCTGGGCGCGCGCGTTCTCGGCCGCCAGCGACACCAGCGCGCGGTTGCGCTCCTCCAGCGTGATCCTGCCTTCCATCGCCTCGGCTTCCATCTCCTGCTGCTTGGCGCGCACCGAGCGCTCGGCGTCCATCTGCGCCTCGCGCACCTGGCGGCGCTTGTTCTCGACGGCGATCTCGGTGTTGAGCTCGTTCTCCTTGATCTTGCGTTCCTGCTCGACGGCGGCGTTGCGCCTCGCATAGGTCGCATCGTCGGCGCGCCGCAGCAGCGCCTCGCGCGCCTCCGCTTCCAGCGCACGGGCCGTCTCCGGCTTGGGCTTCACCGCCAGCACGGAGAGTCCGAGCACCGTCAGGCCGAGCGCCGCAGTGACGGCGCTGGCCGCCAGGGCTTCGGCCACGCCCTGCCCCAGCCGGTCGCCGGCCGAGAGCGCCTCGTCGAGACGCAGCGCCTGGATGCGCGAGCGCATCAGCACCTGGACCTGATCGAGCACGCGCTGCGCCAGCTTGCGCGGATCCTCCGAGGCGTACTGGCCGCGCGGGTCGAGGCTGTAGTTCATCATCTGCGCCAGCCGCCTGGGATCGCTGACGCGGTAGGACACCTGGCCCTGCACGGTGATGGCCTGGAAGTCGGCGGTGGTTTCCTCGACCATGAAGGGATCGTCGGCGCTGGCCGTCGGCACCAGCACGATCGAGCTGCTCGGCGCGTAGTAGAAGAACGACAGGCCCAGCCCGTCGCGCACCACCTTGCCGTCGCGGACCTGCAGCACGTGCTGGGTCGGATCGCTCTTGAGATACCG
>CAYNOF010000729.1:0-4004 GCA_964398335.1 uncultured Rhizobiaceae bacterium | reverse complement strand
CACCAGCGCGCTCGATCCGGCGACCGAGGAGCAGCTGCTGCGCACGCTGCGCACCAACGCGCGCGGCCGCACCATCGTCATGGTCACGCATCGCCTGGCACCGCTCGCCATCGCCGACAAGGTGGCGCTGGTGATCGACGGCCGCATCGAGCGCATCGGCCCGCCGACCGAGGTGATGGCCTATGCCCGCATCCGCATGGCCGAGGCCAGCCGCGCCCAGCCCGGCGCCCCGTCGCCGATGGGCCAGGGCTCCAACGTCGCCAGCCTGGTCGCCAATGGCGGCCCGCTGGCCGGCGCCTGAGGAGGACGCGATGGCCGAGGGCGCGAGCATGCCGACCGGCGCGTTGCGGACGACGCGCGATGAGCCACCTGCCGGTGGACCCGAACTGCCCAAGCCGCCGACGGCCGCGCCGGCCAGGCCGCCGGAGAACGCGCTGACCCGCGTGCTCGCCGAAGCCCGCCTGCCAGGCACGCCGCGCGCCAGGGTCGAGGATTTCCTGCCCGACATCGAGGCGATCACCGAGCGCCGGCATTCGCCCTACATCAGCTGGACGATCTACGCGCTGGCCGGCTTCGTTGCCGCGGCGGTGCTGTGGATGTCGTTCTCGAAGATCGACCAGGTGGCGACCGCGCCGGGCGTCATCCGGCCCGCCGGCAAGGCCAAGACGCTGAGCCATCCGGAAGGCGGCCGCGTGGCGCGCATCCTGGTCAAGGACGGCGATCAGGTGCGCGAGGGCGACGAACTCATCGTGCTGGATTCCGATCAGGTCGACCAGGAGATCGCCAAGGCCCGCGCGGTCTATCTGGCGCTCTCGGGCGAGCTCGCGCGGCTCGAGGCGGAAACCGCCGCCAACCAGCCGACGACACCGACCTTCCCGCCGGAACTGGCGGATGCGCCGGCGGTGATCGCCGACCAGCTCAACCTGTGGCGGGCGCGCCAGGCCGAATTGCTGGCGAAGCGCACCGCCGCCGATTCCGTGGTCGAGCAGGCGCGTGCGCGCGTGCAGGGGCTGCAGGGCCGCGTCAAGACGCTGGAAGACAGCGTCGCCATCCTCTCGCAGCGCGAGAAGGCGCTGCGCGGCCTGGTCGGCCAGAAGTATTTCCCCGAGCTGCAGTATCTCGGGGTCAAGAAGGACCTCGTGGTCGCCCAGGGCGATCTCGCCTCGGCGCGCGAGGACCTGAAGAGCGCCGAGCAGACCTATGCCGAAGCCACCGAGCGGCGCGCCATCGTCGACCGCGAGTGGAACTCGGCGAGCCTGAAGCGGCTGGGCGAGGCCCGCGCCGAGCGCGACCGCGCCCTGGGCACGGTCGAGCAGCAGCTCACCTTCAAGCGCAACCTGGTGCTGCGCGCACCGGTCGACGGCATCGTCAACGGCCTGCGCCTGACCAACCCCGGCCAGGCCGTGCGGCCCGGCGAGCCCGTGGTCGGTGTCGTGCCCGCCGGCGAGGCCCGGCGCATCGAGGTCGAGATCCGGGTCACCAATGCCGATATCGGCCTGATCACCCAGGGACAGGGTTGCGTCGTGAAACTGCAGACCTATGACTGGGTCCGCTTCGGCGCCCTGGACTGCAAGGTCAGCTACATTGCCGCCGACGCGACGGCACCCGACCCGCAGCTGAACCCGCAGGCGGCCGCCACCACGCAACCTTATTTCATCGTCCTGGGGACGCTGGACCGCGACTACCTGGGCAACGATCCGCGACGCAACCGGGTGACCCCCGGCATGACCGCGACCGTCGACCTGCATATCGGTCGCCGCTCGATCATGGGTTACTTCACCGACCGCGTATTTGCGACCGTCGGCGGCGCCATGAAGGAACGGTGATCACTGGGCGGCGCATACGCCACGCATTGCGGCGGGATTGCTGTCAGGCGCTACAGCTTGTGGCGCCGGCCGGTCCGGGATGAAGTGACAAGTGCTTTGAAATTTCTTCGTTTTTAGAGTAGTTTAGATCATGATATTTAATGGTTCTTATTGCATTCATTCGCCGGGCGTGCCGGCCTTGGGGTGGTACTAGTCCATGGCGAATGTAACGCGCCTGCAAACGGCGTACAGCAACCTGCCGGTCGAGGCTCCGCCTCCTGGCGCGCAACAGGCACCCCAAGGCGATCCGTCACCGTCGGTTTCGGTCCGCAACATCCTGGGTATGCTGCGACGCCACAAGCTGCTGATCGGCGGCGTGGCGTTGCTCGGCACGACCATCGCCTGGCTGGTCGCCAACCAGCTGACGCCGATCTACCAGGCCCAGGCCGACATCGTCATCGAGGCCAGCAGCGAAGCGCCGATCATCGGTCAGGCGCCCGGCACGACCGACGTCAACATGGAGGCCGAGGCCGCCAAGCTGAAGAGCGAGGCCAATGCCCGCCTCTCGGTGCGCGCACTGAACCTGATCGAGCACCCGCTGTTCAACCCTGAACTCGCGCCCCCGCAGCAGGGCAAGTTCAAGGCGCTGTTCGCCCCCGTGCTGAAGCTGATCGGTGCCGCCGAAACAGCGCCGCCGCCGCGCCTGCCGGCGGACGAAGTTCGTCGCCGCCTCGACGCGATGCCGCCGGACCAGAAGGAGCCCTTCTACAACCAGATCGCCGGTGCCTGGGCCGGCGGCCTGTCGACCGCGACGCCGCCTTTCTCGCGCGTCCTGAGCATTCGCTACCGCTCGCCCGACCCGCAGCTCGCCGCGCAGTCGGTGAACCAGGCCATCCGGACCTACATGGAGCAGCAGACGGGCGACAAGCAGAGGGACGCGCTCGAGCTGATGCGCTTCCTCAGCACCCAGACCGAGGATGCCCGCAAGGCGGTGGTCGACGCCGAGCGCAAGCTGGCCGAGTTCCGCGCCGCCAACCAGATCTACGACGCCGGCGATGCCTCGACCCAGACCAAGCAGCTGGTCGAGCTGCAGGCGCAGCTGCTGGCGGCCGAGAAGGAGCTGCGCGAGAAGGCGGCGCGTGCCGACAACGGCATGCTGCCCAACGACACCACCCTCACGGGCGAGCTGGCAGGCGCGGAGAAGCGCGTCGCCGAGCTCGTGGGGGCGGGGCTTGGACCGACGCATCCCGCCATGATCAGTGCGCGCCAGCAACTCGCCGCGGTGCAGGGCCGCGTCGAAGCCGAACGCCGCCGTGTGATCGCCAACCAGCAACGCGAGGTCGAGGCGACGCGTATCTCGGTCGAGAAGCTGCGTTCCGAAGTCGGCCGCCTCGAGGATCAGATCAAGCGCCAGACCGTGAACCTGGCGCAGCTGCGCACGCTGCAGACCGAGCTCGACACCCGCAAGCAGTACTACCAGGCGCTGCTGTCGCGCTTCCAGGGAGCCAAGGTCGACACCGAGGTGACGCGCAAGTCGATGGCGCGGGTGCTGAACGAGGCCGAGACGCCGGGCTACCCGGTGGCGCCGCGCAAGGACCTGATCGTGCTGATGGCCTTCGTCGCCTCGCTGGCGCTGGGCGTCGCGGTGGCCATCATCATCGAGCTGATGGACTCGGGCTTCCGCTCGATCCACCAGCTCGAGCAGATGACCGGCGTGGCCGCGCTGGGCATGGTGCCGTTCCAGTCCGGCCGCCTGCGGCGCAACGCCAAGCCGTGGATGAACATCGTCGACAAGCCGAACTCGGCCTACTCCGAGGCGCTGCGAACGATCCGGACCGGCATCCAGCTGTCGAGCGCCGACCATCCGCAGCGCACCGTCGTGGTGACCTCGTCGGTGCCGGGCGAAGGCAAGACCACGACCTCGCTGTCGCTGGCCGCCGCCTCGGCCGCATCGGGGGCGCGCACGCTCTTGATCGACTGCGACCTGCGCCAGCCGTCGGCGCACAAGAACCTCGGCGTCGAGAACGAGGCCGGCCTGGCCGAGTTCCTCTCGGGCCAGCGCAACCTCGAGGAGCTGGTGCATGTCGAGCCGCGCACCGGCCTGTACTACATCCTCGCCGGCAAGCGCCCGCCCTCGCCGACCGACCTCCTGGGCTCGCTGCGCATGCGCAAGCTGCTGCAGCAGCTCGGTGACGCCTT
>CAYNOF010000728.1:0-9808 GCA_964398335.1 uncultured Rhizobiaceae bacterium | reverse complement strand
CGCGTCGAGACGCTGATCATCGGCGGCGGCCAGGCCGGGCTCACCATGAGCCACCGGCTGAGCCGGCACGGCCGGCCGCATCTCGTGGTCGAGCGCCACCGCATCGCCGAGCGCTGGCGCACCGAGCGGTGGCACGGCTTGCGCTTCCAGTTTCCCAACTGGTCGGTGCGGCTGCCGGATTTCCCCTTCCGCCACGACGATCCCGATGGCTTCACCACCAGTGCCGCGATCGTCGACTTCATCACCGCCTATGCCGAGCATATCGAGGCCCCGGTGCGCTGCGGCGTCGAGGTGACGGCGCTGCGCGCCGGCGGCACGACCGGCTTCGTCGCCGAGACGTCGCAAGGACCGATCGCGGCGACCAATGTCGTCGTCGCCACCGGCCCGTATCAACGGGCGGTGATTCCCGACCTGCCGATCGACGGCAACGTCTTCCAGGTGCATGCCAGCCGCTATCGCGATCCAGCGCAGCTGCCCGAGGGCGCCGTACTGGTCGTGGGCTCCGGCGCTTCGGGCGCGCAGATCGCCGAGGAATTGCTGCGCGCGGGCCGCCGCGTTTACCTCTGCGTCGGCGAGCATCGCCGCATGCCCCGGCGCTATCGCGGCCACGACCTCATCCGCTGGCTCGGGATGATGGGTCTCGACCAGACACCGGTGGAGCAGCGCGGCCCGTCCGCCGCCCTGCCGCTGATCACCGGCGCCTATGGCGGCCACACGATCGACCTGCGCCGCTTCGCCGCCGACGGCATCGTTCTGCTCGGCCGGCTGCAGGCGGCCCGCGGCGGGGTGCTGCACTTTGCCGACGACCTCGCCCACAGCCTGGCCCAGGGCGATGCGGCCTATGGCGGCTTTCTCGACCTGGTCGATGCCTACATCACCCACGAGCGCCTCGATGCGCCACCCGAACCGGCGGCGCGCATCCGGCTGCCCGATCCGGCTTGCGTGAGCACGCCGATCCGCAGCCTCGATCTGCGCACTACAGGCATCGGCACGGTGCTGTGGTCGACCGGCTACGGCTTCGACTTCAGCTGGCTCGACCTGCCGGTGCTCAACGAACGCGGCGAGCCGAGGCACCGCCACGGCGTGACCGACGTGCCGGGGCTGTACTTCCTCGGCCTGCAGTGGCTGTCGAAGATGAGCTCCTCGTTCCTCTCGGGCGTCGGCGACGACGCAGCCCGGCTCGCCGACCATATCGCAGGGCGTGTTCAGCCGGTGCAATCGGCTACCGGCTTGGGGCAAGATAAGGCCATGACCCTTCCAGCAGGCATTTCCTTCACGGCCGACCATCGCGTCGTTCTACCGGCCCGTTTCAACGTCGCCGTACCGTTCGTCGATCGACACCTCGCCGAGGGTCGCGGCACCAAGCTGGCGATCCGCACGCTCGGCGAAGACGTCACCTACGCGCAGCTTGCCGAGCGCGTGAACCGCACGGGCAACGCATTGCTGGCGCTCGGCCTGAAGCCCGGCGATCGCCTGCTGATGGTGGTCAAGGACTGCCCCGCCTTCTTCTATCTCTTCTGGGGAGCGATCAAGGCAGGCATCGTGCCGGTGCCGCCCAACACGCTGCTGCGTGCCGGTGACTACGCGTATCTGTTCGAGGATTCGGGCTGCGGCCTGGTCGTCTACTCGCAGGAGTTCGCCGGCGAGATCGAGCCGGCGTTGAAGCAGACGCCGGTGAAGGCGCTGACCGTCGATGCCTTCCTCGAGAAGCTGGCGAGCGCCTCCGACCAGCTCGAGGCGCGGCTCGCGGCGCCGACCGACGATTGCTTCTGGCTCTACTCCTCTGGATCGACCGGCCGGCCCAAGGGCGCGGTCCACCTGCAGCGCGACATGGTGGTGACCAGCGAGCTTTACGGCGTGCGTGTGCTGGGCGTGCGCGAGAGCGACGTGTCGTTCTCCGCCGCCAAGCTGTTCTTCGCCTATGGCCTGGGCAACGGCATGACCTTCCCGCTGTGGACCGGCGGCACGGCGGTGCTCGACGACCGGCGGCCGACGCCCGACACCACCTTCGAGATCATCGAGCGCTTCAAGCCGACGCTCTACTACGGCGTACCGGCGCTCTACGCGGCGCAGCTTGTGGCGCTCGACAAGGGCAAGCGCGATTTCGCCAGCGTACGCGCCTGCGTCTCGGCCGGCGAAGCGCTGCCGGCGGAAATCTTCCGTCGCTGGAAGGAGAAGACCGGCACGGTGATCCTCGACGGCATCGGCTCGACCGAGGCGCTGCACATCTTCATCGCCAACAGCCTGGCCGATCACCGTCCCGGCACGTCGGGCAAGCCGGTCCCCGGCTACGACGCGCGCATCCTCGACGAGAACGGCGAGCCGGTGCCCAGGGGCGAGAGCGGCCGGCTGTGGATCCGTGCCGAATCGGCGGCGAAGTACTACTGGAACAAGCCGGAAAAGACCGCCGAGACCATGGTCGATGGCTGGCTCAACACGGGCGACACCTACCGCCAGGATGCCGACGGCTACTTCACCTACGACGGCCGCAGCGACGACATGCTGAAGGTCGGCGGCATCTGGTGCTCGCCGGTGGAGATCGAGAACTGCCTGATCGGCCACGCCGCCGTGCTCGAGGCCGCCATCGTCGGCAAGGCGGACGAGAATGAGCTGGTGAAGCCCAAGGCCTACGTCGTGCTCAAGCCCGGCCAGGACGCCGGCGAGCAGCTCACCGCCGAACTGATGAGCCTTTGCCGCTCGACGCTCGCGCCCTACAAATACCCGCGCTGGGTCGAGTACGTGGCCGAGCTGCCCAAGACCGCTACCGGCAAGATCCAGCGCTTCAAGCTGCGGGCATAGAGGAGGCGAACGATGAAGCCCAGGATCATGCGCGCCGGCGTGCGCCGGACGTCCAAGGCGGAAGCGGCGAATTTCGTCGGGTCGGTGATGTCCGATCCGGTCTGGGCGCCGGAAGGCCCGTCGAAGCTGCGCGCCTCGCGCGTGACCTTCATGCCCGGCGGACGCACCAACTGGCACCAGCACGCGGTCGGGCAGATCCTCTACGTGCTGTCCGGCATCGGTCGCTACCAGCTCGAAGGCCAGCCGGTGCAGGAGATCCGGCCGGGCGACACGGTGGTGATCCCGCCCAACGCTCGGCACTGGCATGGCTCGGCACCCGACACGATGATGTGCCATCTCGCCATGTCCGAGACCGACGAGAAGGGCCAGGCCACGACGTGGCACGAGCCGGTGAGCGATGCCGATTACGGCAAGGCGCCGGCCACGGAGTGACGAGCGCCTACAGCGACACGAGACTGGCGTTGCCGCCCGCAGCGGCGGTGTTGACGCTGACGGAGCGTTCCCAGACCAGTTGCTCCAGGGCGCATCCCGCCTGGTTGGCGAGATAGAGCGGGATGATCGCGCCGTCGCGCTGCGCAACCCGGCGCGCGAGCTCGCGGCCTGAATCGTCCATCGCCTCGATCAAGACCGCGTCGCAGTCGGGCAGCGCATCATCAGGCACGATCTCGACGAACGCACGCAGATCGGACGGCAGGTTCGGCAGGGCGGCAAGGGCGCTTCTCCCCGCCAGCGCCACGTTGCCGGTCGAGAGCGCTGCGCCGATCTGCGCCGCAAGCGCCTCATGTGATCGGGCGACGCACAGCACGCGGCCCTTGGCGGACAGCGTGTAGGTGTTCCTCTCGCCCACCGGCCCTCGCAGGACGCTCGAATAGGCCAGTGGCGAGTCGCGATTGAAGGCGTCGCACATGTCGGCCGCGGCGACACCCTGCGCGCGCAGGAACTCGGCCCAGCGAAGTGCGGCTGCCGGAGCGGTGCCTCGAAGCGATACGCCGGGATGCCGGGATAGCAACCTGTAGAGATAAAGCGGCCCGCCGGCCTTGGGCCCGGTACCGGACAGGCCATGCCCACCGAACGGCTGCACGCCGACGACCGCGCCGATGAGGTTGCGGTTCACGTAGATGTTTCCGGCCTCAATGGCTTCGCCGGCACGATCGATCGTCTCGTCGATGCGGCTGTGCACGCCGAACGTCAGGCCGTAGCCGGTCGCGTTGATCTCGTGGATGAGCTTGTCGAGGTCGCGACGGCGGAACCGCAGGACGTGCAGGACGGGCCCGAACACCTCGCTCTTGAGCTCCGAGATGGAGCGGAGCTCGATCAGCGTCGGCGCAAGGAAGGTGCCGTGCGCGCAGGCATCCGACAGTACCGCCTGCTCGACGGCATGGCCGCTCGCGCGCATCTGCTCGACATGCCTGGCGATCGCCGCCCTCGCGTCCTCGGTGATCACCGGGCCGACATCCGCCGACAGGCGATCCGACGGTGCAACCGAGATCTCGCGCAGCGCGCCCCTGAGCATCGCCAGCACGCGCTCCGCGATGTCGTCCTGCAGGCACAGCACGCGCAGCGCCGAGCAGCGCTGGCCCGCGGAGTCGAAGGCGGACTGGACGACGTCGATGACCACCTGCTCCGGCAGGGCCGACGAATCGACGATGAGCGCGTTCTGCCCGCCGGTTTCCGCGATCAGCGGCACCGGCGCTCCGTCCGGGTTGATCCGCTTCGCCAGCTCGCGCTGGATCAGCCGGGCGACCTCCGTCGAGCCGGTGAACATCACGCCGCGAACGTCCGGGGCGGCCACGAGCGCCGCGCCGACGTCGCCCTCGCCCGGCAGGAGCTGGAGCGCGCCATCCGGCACGCCGGCCTCGTGCAGGATGCGCACCGCGGCGATGGCTGTGAGCGGCGTTTCCTCGGCGGGCTTGGCGATCACCGTGTTGCCGGCAGCGAGCGCCGCGGCGATCTGGCCGGTGAAGATCGACAGCGGGAAGTTCCACGGGCTGATGCAGACGACGACGCCGAGCGGCACATGTCTGCCGCCGGCAAAGCTCTCGCGCACCTGGGCGGCATAGTACCGCAGGAAATCCACGGCCTCGCGCACCTCGCCGACCGCGTTCGCCAGCGTCTTGCCCGCCTCGCGCACGATGACGTCGAGCAGCGCCGGCATGCGTTCTTCCATGAGGTCGGCCGCGCGCTCGAGCCGTTCGGCGCGCGCCCACGGCGGCAATGTCGGCCAGCCCGCAAGACCTTCGGTCGCAACGGCAACGGCCGCATCCGCCGCGGACGGGTCGGCTTCCGTGACGTAGCCGACGCAGTCGCGCCGATCCGACGGGTTGAACACGGCCCGCTTCCCGCCGACGCCGGTCACACCGCCTGGAAGGCGACGCGCGAGATCCTCCAGCACCGATTCGTCGGAGAGATCGAGGCCGGCCGAGTTGCGCCGCGCCGGCATGAACAGCGCCGAGGGTTCCGCGATCCTGTCATGCGGCCGGCCCTGGGGCTCGAGCGCATGCGCCGCCGCGACCGGGTCGACCAGGAGCGCATCGATTGAAACCTTGGGATTGGCGAGCTGGTTGACGAAGGAGGAATTCGCACCGTTCTCGAGAAGACGACGCACGAGATACGCCAGCAGGCTTTCGTGCGTTCCGACCGGCGCGTAGATGCGGCAGGGCCGGTTGAGCTTGGCGCGCGGCACGACCTCCTGGTAGAGCGGCTCGCCCATGCCGTGCAGGCACTGGAACTCGTATTGACCCTGATAGTAGCTGTGGCCCGCCATCGCATGGATGGTCGCCAGGGTCAGCGCGTTGTGGGTCGCGAACTGCGGGAAGACGGCGTCCGGCGCGCCGAGCAGGATCTTCGCGCAGGCGATGTAGGAGACGTCGGTGTGGACCTTGCGCGTATAGACCGGATAGCCTGGCAGGCCGTCGAGTTGCGCGCGCTTGATCTCGCTGTCCCAGTAGGCGCCCTTGACCAGGCGCACCATCAGCCGGTGGCGCGATCGCCGCGCGAGATCGATGAGGTGGTCGAGCACGAAGGGGGCGCGTTTCTGGTAGGCCTGCACCACGAAGCCGATGCCGTCCCACCGCGCCAGGCCGGGCTCGGTGCACAGCGCCTCGAGCATCTCCAGCGACAGGTCGAGGCGGTCGGCCTCCTCGGCGTCGATGTTGAGGCCGATGTCGTACTGCCGCGCGAGCAGCGCCAGCGCGCGCAAGCGCGGCCGCAGCTCCGCCAGCACGCGATTGCGCTGGGCACGCGCGTAGCGCGGATGCAGGGCCGACAGCTTGATCGAGATGCCGGGGCCTTCGTAGATGCCGCGGCCCTCGGCTGCCGCGCCGATGGCGTGGATGGCCGCTTCGTAGGCGCGGTAATAGCGCTCCGCTTCGGCGGACGTGACCGCGGCCTCGCCCAGCATGTCGTAGGAAAAGCGGAAGCCGCGCTCCTCCATCCGCCGCGCCCGGTCGAGTGCATCCTCGATGGTCTCGCCGGCAACGAACTGCTCGCCCAGCATGCGCATCGACAGATCGACCGCCTTGCGGATCAGCGGCTCACCGCCTTTGGCGATGAGGTCCACCAGCGCGGTCGCGAAGGTGCGTTCGTTGGCGGTCTTGGTCAGCCGCCCCGTCACGACAAGTCCCCAGGTCGCGGCATTGACGAAGAGCGACGGGCTGTGGCCGACATGCGAGCGCCAGTCGCCGCCGCCGATCTTGTCGCGGATCAGCGCGTCGCGGGTATCGGCATCGGGAATCCGCAGCAGCGCCTCAGCCAGGCACATCAGCGCGATGCCCTCGTCCGAGGACAGCGCGTATTCCTGCATCAGGCTTTCCACGCCACCGGCAGGCTCGTCGGCCCGCAGCGCTTCGATCAGCCGTCGCGCGACCTGCCGCGCGCCGTCCATCAGCTCGGGCGGCAGCGCGGCGCGCTCGATGAGGGGCGGCACGCATTGCGTCTCGGGCACGCGATAGGCTGACGTGATCCGCTCGAGCAGGGCGCCGCGCGGCGCCCTGTCGGCGCGGAAATGGGCGAACGCCCTGTCGCTCAACGCTTCATCCCCGTCGCGCCGTCGGGGACATCGTAGAAGGCGAGCGTCATCGCGACGCTCGAGTAGTGGCCCATCAGCGTGATGACGTCGGTGACGCCGACATGCCCGAGCGCCTTGACGGCCCGGTCGTAGAGGCCGCGCGGCACCCAGCGCGCGTTGGTCAGCACCATCGCCATCTCGTAGACGACCTGCTCGCGCTCGTCGTCGAAGGAGACCGGCATGCCGCCGATCATCGCCTCGACCTTGGCGGCCGGCAGGCCGGTTGCTTTCGCGTGCCGTTCGTGCGCGCCCGTCGGGTAGGCCGAATGCCAGCGGCTGGTGATGATGCAGACGGCAATCTCGCGCTCGCGCTCCGTCAGGGAGTAGCGGCCCGGATGGAAGTGCCCGCCGAACGGGCCGACGACCTTCGCGAGCTTGGGATTGTGGATCCAGATCTTCGCCGGGCCCGGCAGACCGCCGCGTGCGGCGATCATGGCGTTGTAGCCGTCCTGCTGTTCCGGGGTCATCTGGTCGTAGGGGATTTCCGCGTAGCGGCCGAAGGTGGGCGTTTCGGACATCGACATTCCTCCTCTTCTGTCACGTTAGTATGGCTGCTGAGTTTGGGACCGTCGAAAGGGCAACGGCAATGGCTGACGGCATTTTCAGTGGGCTGAAGGTCATCGATTGCGCAAGCTGGATCGCCGGACCGGCGGCGGCCACGATCCTCTCGGACTTCGGCGCCGACATCATCAAGATCGAGCCGCCCGGCGCCGGCGACCCCTGGCGCGCCCTGGCGCCCGTGCCCGGCAAGGTGACCGACTACTGGTGGCAGCTGACGTCGCGCAACAAGAAGAGCCTGGCCATCGACCTCAAGCACGACGCGGGACTCGCCGTGCTCTACCGGCTGATTGCCTCGACCGATGTCTTCATCACCAACTTCCCCCTGCCGGTGCGCGAGCGGCTGAAGATCGCCGCCGCCGATCTGCTGGCGATCAACCCACGGCTGATCTATGGCTCGATGACCGCCTATGGCGAGGTCGGCGCGGAGGCGGCGCGCACGGGCTTCGACGCCACGGCCTATTGGGCGCGCTCGGGCCTGATGGACATGGTGCGGCCCGGCACCGACGCCGAACCGGCACGCTCGACGCCCGGCCTGGGCGATCATCCGACCGCGACCGCGCTCTACGCCGCGATCGTGACGGCGCTCTATCGCCGCGAGAGGACCGGCCGCGGCGGCGTGGCCCGGACCTCGCTGCTGCAGAACGGCCTCTGGGCAAACGGCTGCTTCGTGCAGAACCGTTTGTTCGGCGAGCATGTCGTGCCGCGGCCGCCGCGCATCAGGGCGCCGAGCGCGCTGGCCAACCACTACCGCTGCCGCGACGGCCGCTGGTTCCTGATGGCGCTGCACAACGAGGCGCGACAGCTGCCGAGCTTCCTGACGGCGATCGGCGCGAACCACCTCGTCGAGGACCCGCGTTTCGCGACGCTCACCGCGCGACGCGAGAACTCCATGGCGTTGACGGCGCTCCTCGACGAGATCTTCGCCCAGCGCGACCTCGCCGAATGGCGCTCGATCCTCGAAGCGGCCGGCGTGACCTTCGGCGCCGTCTACACTGTCGACGAAGCGGGTGACGATGCGCAGGCGCGCGGTGCCGGCGCGCTGGTTCCCTTCGCCGACGGCAAAAACCTCACCATCTCCAGCCCCTTCCATCTCGACGAGGAGACGAAGGTGGCGCCTGCGCGCGCGCCTGCCGTCGGGCAGCATTCGGAGATGGTGTTGCGCGCTGCCGGCTATTCTGCCGACGAGATCGCGAAGCTGAAGGGGCTTGGAATTCTGGGATGATCCGCCCGCTGTCGGCACGCCCAGGGGCGGAGATCGACTTCTTCCGCCGCGCGTCCAAAGTCGGGCGATGGCCGGCGCCGATACCCTCAATCCGCGTCGGCGCGCCGGCTACGCCCGTCCGGCTGGAGGGGCATGCCCAAGCGCACGTTCTCTAGGCCGACCGCTCGATGAAGTCGAGCAACAGCGTGCCGACGCGCGCGTGCTGCTCCTGCTGCACCCAATGGCCGGCGCCGTCGATGATGTGGAAGTCGGTCATCCTCGTGCAGGCGTGCGCGCGCATGCGCTCGAGCGCGCCGGGGCGCTGCTGGATGCCCCAGTCCTGGCGGCCGGCGATGAAGGCCGACGGCACGTCGATGGTGCGGCCGCTGAAGATCTGCAGGTCGGTCTGGTAGCGCGGGTCGGTCGAGCAGCGATACCATTGCAGCCCGCCCTGGAAGCCGTTGCGCTCGTACTCGCCGCTGTAGACGCGCAACTCGGCGTCGGTCAGCCAGCGATTGGCGGCGATCTCGTCGGCTGACGGCATGTAGGGCGCGACGGTCTCGGCCATGCCGGCGTCGCGGTCCATGACGTAGTAGGTCGGCATCTTGGCCAGCTCGTCGGCCGTCCAGTCCTTCAGTGCGAAAGGCGTGTTGCCGCGCCAGTCGGCGCTCTTGTAGTGATAGTAGGCGCGCAGGAAATCGTGCACGCCCTGCGGCGCGTGGCGCATGTCGGCATCGGCGCCGCGCGTCGAGTAGTGCCACTGGTAGTGCTTGCGCGGCCGCTTCAGCGCCGCGAGCGCATCGTGGATCGGATCCTTCGCCGGTGCCGGCTTGCCCACGGTATCGAACGGCAGCGGTGGCGTGCCGCCGAACGGTGCGCTCATCATCACCACGGCGCGGAAGACATCCGGCCGGATCAGCGCGCACCAGGCGGCGACCGGCGAGCCGAAATCGTGGCCGATGACCGCCGCCACCGATCGATGGCCCAGCGCGAAGACCAGCCCGATCGCGTCGCGCACCAGGTTGACCATGCGGAACGAGGCGACGTCGCCGTCGTAATGTCCGTCCCAGCCCGTCGTGCGGCCATAGCCGCGCTGGTCGGGCGCGATCACGTGGTAGCCGGCGGCCGCCAGCACGGGCATCACCTTGCGCCAGCTCCAGGCCAGCTCGGGGAAGCCGTGC
>CAYNOF010000727.1:0-12042 GCA_964398335.1 uncultured Rhizobiaceae bacterium | reverse complement strand
GTGCCCGGCCAGGCCGGCAGCACCTCCGACTCGTAGCCCTCGAGCAGCGGCACGTCCCATTCGACGGCGCGGCCGAACTCGGGGTCGTGGAAGGCGCGGGCGGAGAAATCCGAGGCGAAGAACGCCTTGAGGTGGATGTCGCGGTCGGCCGCGATCATGCGCAGCAGAGGCGCCTGATACTGGATGGGATGCGTCACCAGATAGGCAACGCGGATCTTCTTGGCGCCGGTTTCCGGCACGAGAATTCCTCGCATTGGCACCGCCGGGAGGGGACCGTCGGCCGCGCGCCTGGTGCCGGGTGTCGGAATTGAACCGACGACCTACCGCTTACAAGGCGGTTGCTCTACCCCTGAGCTAACCCGGCGTTCATAAACAATAACTCGCTGATAAGTAAAACGAAACAACCGGTTACTCAACACATCCAGACTTTTCACTTAAATTGCGTTATGATGCGGGCGTTCACTCCGAAATGCATAATTTGGGGAGCTACATGGCAACGTTTGACGAATATGTCGACATGGCCAACGCCGCTTATGGCGATTCGGGCAATCACCAGGAGCCGCCCGGCGGCTGGGATACGCAGAAGCGCGAATGGGCGACCTGGTACGGCAACGGCTTCCAGGGCGCGATCTTCAAGAACGACAAGGAAGTCGTCGTTGCCTTCTCCGGCACCAAGGGCGGCCCGACCACGGCGCCGATCTCACAGAACACGGGCAACGTGCGAATCGGCGTCAACGTGATTCCCAACATGGCCGGCGGCGCCTTCGACATGGTCAACGCCGCCAAGAAGCTGAACCCCGGCAAGCCGATCTCGATCTGCGGCCACTCGCTGGGCGGCGGCCTGGCGCAGGTCGTCGGCAACTGGGCCAACTGCCCGTTCATTTCCTTCAACGGGCCGGGCATGAAATCGCATCTGAAGATGTCGGCCTTCAACATCTTCAAGCCGATGCAGCTGGTGCGCTCCGCGACATCGAAGAACACCGACGACACGATCGGCATCTGCCTCACGGTGAAGGGCGATTTCGTCGGCGAGTTCGGTTACCACGTCGGTTGGGAAGTCGAGCTGCCGCCGGCCAAGAATGGCCAGAGCGCGCACAGCATGGACGCGATCTTCTCCGGCATCATGAGCAAGCAATGGCGGTTCAAGAAGCCGCGCGACGTCTACAGCATCTGGCCGGCATAGGCTCCGGCGGCGCCGTCGCCCCGACGGGTGACGGCGCTTGACATTGCGGTGTCCAGCCCGTGTGATCGCGCCAACAAGAATATTGGCGCGTCGTCGCCCGGGAGGACTTCATGATCAAGCGCGCATTGGGCCGCCTGTTGGGCGGCGTGGCGATCGCCGCCCTGGCGTTGGGCACGGCGGGAATCGCCGAGGCGCAGCAGAAGAAGATCAAGATCGGCGTGGTCTACGACTACACCGGCCCGCTCGCCGGCGGCGGCTCGGAGCTGCATGCCATCGGCGCCAAGATCATGATCGACTACTTCATCAAGAAGGGCGGCGTCGAGGGCTATCAGATCGAGGCGGTCTACGCCGACGCGCAGAGCAAGCCCGACGTGGCGATCAACGAGGCGGTGCGCCTGGTCGAGCAGGAGAAGGTCGACATGCTGCTCGGCTTCTTCTCCTCGGCCCAGTGCGTGCCGGTGGCTGCGCGCGTCGAGCAGCTCAAGAAGTTCATGTGGATCACGACCTGCATCTCCTCGGCGGTGCTGGAGAACCGCAATCTGAAATACGTGTTCCGTGCCCAGCCCAGCGGCGGGCAGTTTGGCCTGACCTCGATGGACTTCATCGCCGCCAACTCCAAGTCCAAGTTCGGCAAGGAGCCCAAGGATCTGCGTGTTGCGATCATCCACGAGGACGGCGCCTATGGCGTCGACGTGTCCAAGGGCAACGAGGTTGGCGCCAAGAAGGCCGGCTTCAACGTCGTGCTCAAGGAGGGCTACTCGGCCACCGCGCCCGACCTGTCGCCGCTGGTCACCAAGCTCAAGCGGGCGCGGCCCGATGTGATCTTCCACACCGGCTACAACCCCGACATCACGCTGCTGTTGCGGCAGGCGCGCGAGCAGGGCCTGAAGTTCAGCGCTCTGGTCGGCCACGGCGCCGGCTACGGCGTCTATGAGAAGCTCAAGGAGTCGCTCGGCACCGACGTGAACTACATGTTCAACGTCGATCCGATCTCGATCTGGCTGGCCAACGAGAAGGCGCTGAAGCCCGACCTGCTGCCGATCATCAAGATGGTCGGCGAGGAGTTCGACAAGGCGCGTCCCGGCGTCGCCATCCGCTCCGCCCATGTCGGCATGGCCGCCAGCAACACCTATCTGTTCATGACCGAGGTGCTGCCGCGCGCCATCAAGAAGTACGGCGGCGTCGACGCCGATGCGCTGCGCAAGGCGGCGCTGGAGGTCGACGTGCCCGAAGGCGGCACCATGCTGGGCTTCGGCGCCAAGTTCGAGGGCGAGGGCCAGCCGATGGCCGGCCAGAACGATCGCGCCTTCCCGGTGATCATCCAGTACATCGACGACAAGTCCTACGTCGTGTGGCCCAAGAGCCTGGCGGTGCGCGACGCCGTGCTGCCGCTGCCGGCGTCCTCGCCCTACGCCGTGAAGTGACCCCGCCGGCCCGCCCGCGGACGGACCGGCCATGCTGATCGTCGAAAACCTCGTGAAGCGCTTCGGCGGCTTCACGGCGGTGAACAACGTGTCGTTCAAGGTCGATCAGGGCGAGATCCTCGGCCTGATCGGCCCCAACGGCTCGGGCAAGAGCACGATCTTCAACATGCTGTCGGGCACCCTGGCGCCGACGGCGGGCTCGATCGTGTTCGAGGGCCGTTCGATCGGCGGCGACTCGCCGCACAGCATCATCAACCACGGCATCGGCCGCACGTTCCAGATCCCGCGGCCGTTCCGGCGCCTGTCGATCTTCGAGAACGTGGCGCTGGCCGGCTTCTACGGCCAGGGCCGCCACTCGCGCAGCAAGGCCTATGACTCGGCCGAGCGCGCCCTGGCCATGGTCGGCCTGCCCACCGATCGCAACGCCCTTGTCGACGGCCTGGGCGCGGCAGGCCTGAAGAAGCTGGAGCTGGCCAAGGCGCTGGCCACCGGGCCCAAGCTGCTGCTGGCCGACGAGAGCCTGGGCGGACTGGACGAGGCGGAGATGGACCAGGCCGCCGACATGCTGCGCCGCATCCGCAAGGAATTCGGCATCACCATCATCTGGGTCGAGCACATCATGGGCGTGCTGATGCGCGTGGTCGACCGCGTGATGGTGCTGGACCACGGCGAGAAGATCGCCGAGGGCAGCCCGTCGGCGGTGGCGCACAATCCGCGCGTCGTCGAGGTCTATCTCGGCACCGACGCCGGCGCGGTGCAGGCCGCGACCGGCGGCCAGGCGTAGGGCGCGCGCCATGCTCGAGCTGCGATCCGTCAATGCCGGCTACGGCAGCTTCCAGGCGCTGTTCGACGTTTCGCTCGAGGTCAAGAGCGGCGAGGCGGTGGGCGTGATCGGTCCCAACGGCGCCGGCAAGACCACCCTGATGCGCGTGATCTCGGGCCTGATCCGGCCGACCACCGGCTCGATCGCGATGGACGGCAGCAACGTGCTCCGTACGCCGGCGCACCGGATCATCGAGCTGGGCATCGCCCATGTGCCGGAGAACCGCCGCCTGTTCCCGCGCATGACGGTCGAGGACAATCTGCGCATGGGCGCCTTCATGCCCAAGGCGCGCGCCAAATTCGCCGAGCGCCTGGCCTTCGTCTACGAGCTGTTCCCGCGCATGAAGGAGCGGCGCGACCAGTTCGCCGGCACGATGTCGGGCGGCGAGCAGCAGATGTGCGCCATCGGCCGCGCGCTGATGTCCGATCCGCGCCTGCTGCTGCTCGACGAGCCCTCGGCCGGTCTGGCGCCGGTGATCGTGCAGCAGGTCTTCGAGCTGGTGCGCCGCATCCGCGCCAGCGGGCTCACCGTGCTGATCGTCGAGCAGAACGTGCAGCAGGTGCTGAAGGTGGTCGACCGCGCCTATCTGCTGGAGACCGGCCGTATCCGCGCCAGCGGCAAGTCGGCCGATCTGCTGGCCGACACGTCGATCCGCGAAGCCTATCTCGGCATCTGAACGGCAGGAGTCGGGTCCATGGACGGCATCTTCGACATCTTCCTGCTCGAAACGTTGATCAACGGCCTGCTGCTGGGCGGCCTGTTGGCGCTCCTGGCACTCGGCCTGAACCTGATCTTCGGCGTGATCGACGTGGCGTGGATCTGCTACGCCGAGCTGGTGATGGTGGGCATGTACGGCATGTTCTACCTCAACAACCAGTATCACGTGCCCTTCGCGGTCTCGGCGGTGATCTGCATCATCGGCGTCGGCCTGCTCGGCCTGCTGCTGCACGCCATCGTCATCGCGCCCCTGATCAACGCCGCGCCGATCAACCAGCTGCTGGCCACCGGCGGCGTGCTGTTCTTCCTGCAGAGCGCCGCCACCGTCGCCTTCGGCATCAACTTCCGCAATCTCGGCATCCGCCTGCCGCCCTTCGAGTTCGCCGAGATGTCGATCAGCGTCGCGCGCCTGATCGCCTTCGGTGTGGCGATTCTCGGCATGGCCGGCGTCTACCTGTTCCTGACGCGCACCTATATCGGCACGGCGATCCGCGCCATTTCGCAGGATCGCCAGATCATGCCGCTGATGGGCGTCGACAGCCGCCGAATCTATCTCATCACTTCGTCGCTGGGCGGCGCGCTCGCGGGCCTCGCATCCTGCCTGCTGGTGCTGCAGTACGACGTGCATCCCTTCATCGGCCTGTCCTTCGGGCCGATCACCTTCATGATCTGCGTCATGGGCGGGCTGGGCAACATGGTGGGCGGCTTCATCGCCTCGTTCATCTTCGCCGAGATCATCTCGCTGGGCGGCTTCTATTCCGACCTGGAGTGGGGCTACGTGCTCGCCTTCGCGCTCTTCATCCTCACCATGTTCATCCGCCCGCAGGGCCTGTTCGCGAGGCGGTCATGAGCGTCAAGACCGCACTGCCATGGGCGATCGCCGCCATCGTCCTGGTGGCACTGCCGTTCGTCTATCACCAGCCCTATCCGCTGCACATCCTGATCGTCATCCTGATCTGGTCGTTCGCCTACACCTCGTGGTCGATCATGGGCCGTTTCGGGCTGACCTCGCTGGGCCATGGCGGCTTCATGGGCGTCGGCGCCTATGTCACCGCGCTGGGCTGGAACCATCTCGGCCTGTCGCCGTGGATCGGCATCCCGGCGGGCCTGGCGTGTGCCGCGCTGCTGGCGCTGGTGGTGGCCTGGCCATGCTTCCGCTTCCGCATCACCGGCCACTATTTCGCGCTGGTGACCCTGGCGTTGAGCGGCATCGTGCTGCAGGTGATCACCGCGACGCGCGACTGGACCGGCGGCTCGCTGGGCTACACACCCGAGCGAATCAAGCCCGGCGACTCCGCATTCCTGGCCTTCCAGTTCAACGACAAGGAAACATGGTACCTGATCGTGCTGGGAGTCTGGGCGATCGGGCTGCTGATCTGGCACCTCGTCGACCGCAGCATGATGCGCTACGCGCTCGAGGCGATTTCCGAGGATGAGGACGCCGCGGCGGCGGCCGGCGTCAACGTCACCTGGGAGAAGCTGAAGGTGACGATCCTCAGCGCCGTGATGACCGCGCTGGCCGGCGCGCTGTTCTGCCAGTACCAGATGTTCGTCTCGCCGGACACGGTGAGCGGCATCTCGGTCTCGCTGCAGATGGTCTTCGCGGTGGTCGTCGGTGGCATCTACATGTCGCTGGGACCGACGGTCGGCGCGATCATCACCATCGTCCTCGCCGAGGCCCTGCGCATCGGTTTCGGCACCAAGGCGGTGGGCTGGGACAACCTGATCTACGGCGCGCTGCTGGTGATCTTCATCATCTTCCTGCCCAAGGGCAACCTCGGCAGCATCCTGGACCTGCGACGCAAGCCGGCCCCAACCATGCCGGCCAAGGCTACCGCGTAGCGCCCGCGACCTTGGGCGCGATGTTGCCAGCATTGTCGGCGAGGTCGGCGATGTAGGTCAGCGCATGGCGCAGATCGTGGGCGATCTCGCGGCGTGCCATCGCCGCATCGTGTGCCGCCAGGGCCGCGATGATGCGCTGGCGCGCCGCCGGGCCGCGTGCCCTGCTGATGTAGTCCGGATACATCAGGTTCATGTACGGCCCGGTCTGCAGCCACAGGCCTTCGATCACGCGCAACAACGCGGGCTGCTCGGCGATGGCATACAGCGCGAAGTGAAAGGCCCGTATCTTCCGCCGGTCGGTGGCGGCGTCACCGCGGGCGCGCGCCGCGGCCAGCTCGCGCGCGATGCGGCGCAGCTCGGCGACCTGTCGCGGCGTGGCGAGCAGGGCGGCCTTCGCCGCGGCGAGGCTTTCGACGGCGATGCGGATGTCGCGCAGCTCGAGGATCTTGGCCCGAGTCATCAGCGGCACGCGCACCGAGCGGTTGGGCCGCATCTCGAAGCCGCCTTCCGCCACCAGCCGGCGCAGCGCCTCGCGCACCGGCGTGAGGCTGACCCCGAGCTCCGCGGCGATGGCGCGGAAGGTGAGCTTCTGTCCGGGCACGAAGCGGCCCTCGGTCAGGCCCTCACGCAGCGCATCGTAGACCTGGCGCCGCAGCGAGGTGTCGGTGGGATCGGGGATGGTCGGTCGGCGAGGCATCGGTGCCCGATGATAAGGCCGACAAGGGAAATTTGTGATCACAAATTCATTGCCGCGCCGGAAGGCGGAGACTACGCTTCGCCCGGTGATTCGAGGCCGCCGGTGCGGCAGGCATCGTTCTTGCTAGGTATGGGGCCATGCGCAGCTACGCCAAATCGATTGCGCTCTATGAGCAGGCGCGCCGGCACCTGGCCGGCGGCGTCAGCAGCAACGTACGCTATGCCAGCGTGCCGGTGCCGCTGTTCTTCGTGCGCGGCGAGGGCCCCCGGCTGCACGATGTCGACGGCAACGTGCATATCGACTACGTGCTGGGCAACGGCCCGGCGATCCTCGGTCACGCGCCGAAGCCGGTGATCGAGGCGGTGGCGGCCTCGCTCGCCGAAGGCCAGGTCTTCGCGGCGCAGAATCCGCGCGAGCAGGAGCTGTCGGCGCGTCTGTGCCGCCTGCTGCCCGGTGCGGAGGTCGTGCGCTTCGCCACCTCGGGCACCGAAGCCGTGCTGATGGCGATGCGCCTGGCACGCGCCTTCACCGGCCGCACCAGGATCCTGAAATTCGAGGGCCACTATCACGGCTGGAGCGACCAGGCGTTCATCAGCACGCGGCCGTCGCTGAACGAGGCGGGGCCGGCCGATGCGCCCATACCGGTCGCCGGCTCGCCCGGCATGCCGCCCAGCGTGCTCGACGACACCGTGGTCTGCGGCTGGAACGACCTCGATCGGTTGAAGGCGACATTCGAGCGCCATCGCGGGCAGATCGCCGGCCTGATCATGGAACCGGTGATGGTCAATGGCGGCGCGATCGCGCCACTACCCGGCTATCTCGAGGGTGTGCGCGATCTCTGCCGCGAGCATGGCACGCTGTTCATCTGCGACGAGGTGATCACCGGCTTTCGCGTCGGCCTGCGCGGCGCGCAGGCGAAGTTCGGCGTCACGGCCGACCTGTCGATCTACGCCAAGGCGGTCGCGGCCGGCTTCCCGCTGGCGATGGTGGCGGGACGGCGCGATGTGATGGATACGCTGCTCGACAAGGGCGTGATGCATGGCGGTACCTACAACGGCAATGTCCAGAGCATGGCCGCTGCGCTGGCGGCGCTCGACGTGCTGGAAGCCGATGGCGGCGCGATCTACGCGCGCATGGAGGCCTGCGGCACCCGGCTGATGGACGGTCTCGCGGCGTTGGCGGCGAAGCATCGCCTGCCGATCCTCGTGCAGGGCATGCCGGCGATCTTCCAGACATTTTTCACCGCCGGCGCCGCGCCCCGCAACTACCGCGAATCGGCGGCGTGCGATCGCGACGCCATGCTGGCGCTGCACGCGGCGCTGCAGGAGGAGGGCGTGCGCGTACAGCAGGCCGGCAAGTGGTTCCTGTCGACGGCGCACGACGATGCCGTGATCGACGAGACCCTGGCGGCGGCCGACCGCGCCATGGCCGGCGTGGCGCGAGCCTGATGTCGGACATCCGCCTCGAGGGTGTGACCAAGCGCTATGGTCCGGTCGCGGCGGCCGACGGCGTCGACCTCGCGGTGACGCAGGGCGAGTTCGTCACCATCCTGGGGCCCAGCGGCTCGGGCAAGACGACGCTGCTGTCGCTGATCGCCGGACTCAACCAGCCGAGCGCCGGCCGCATCTTCATCGGCGGCCGCGACGTCACCGGGGCGCCGGCCCAGGCGCGCAATATCGGCCTGGTGTTCCAGTCCTACGCGCTGTTCCCGCATATGAGCGTGCTGGAGAACGTGCTGTTTCCGTTGAACGTGCGCAAGATCCGCGGCGCCGAGGCCAACCGGCTGGCGCTCGACGCGCTGAAGCTGGTGCGCCTCGACGGCCTGGCCGACCGCCGGCCGGCGCAGCTCTCGGGCGGCCAGCAGCAGCGCGTGGCGCTGGCGCGTGCGGTCGTGTTCAAGCCCGACATCCTGCTGCTCGACGAGCCGCTGGGCGCGCTGGACCGCAAGCTGCGCGAGGAGCTGCAGGTCGAGCTCAAGCAGCTTCAGCGCACCTTGGGCGTGACCACGCTGCTGGTGACGCACGACCAGGAGGAAGCGCTGTCGCTGTCGGATCGCATCATGGTGCTCGACAAGGGCCGCACGCAGCAGGTGGCGGCGCCGGGCGAGGCCTATCTCAAGCCGGCCAATCGCTTTGTCGCGGAGTTCCTGGGCATCGCCAATTTCGTCGGCCTCGCCGGCGGCGGGCAGGGGCTGCTGCGCCCGGAGCGCGTGCGCCTGTCGGCCGAAGGCGAAGGCAAGGCCGCACGCGTGGTCGAGGCGATCTACCTCGGCCAGATGGTGCGCTATCATCTCGCGCTGGAGGGCGCCGATGGCGGTGCGCCGATGATCGCCGCCGTGCCGTTCGTCGGGCCGGCGCACGCGGTGGGCACGCGGGTCAATGTATCGTGGGATGCCGCCGACCTGTGGCCGGTGGCGCAATGAGGCTCATGGAAGGAGAACCCAGATGAAACGTCGTACATTCGTGAAGGCCGCCGCGGCAGGCACGGCGGCTGGCGTGTCGTCCTTCGGCATCCTGTCGAGCGGTGCGCGCGCGCAGTCGAAGGAAATCCGCATGATCGAGGCCGGCGGCGCGTCCGGCGAGTCGATCCAGAAGGGCTACATCGATCCGCTGCGGGCGAAGACCGGGATCAACGTGGTACGCGAGAGCCCGAACGTGTTCGGCAAGCTGCGCGCGATCGTGGAGGCCGGCCAGACCGGCACGGCGCTGTTCGAGCTTGGCGCCGGCGGCCTGGAGCAGGCCGTCAAGCTCGGCCTGGTCGAGAAGGTCGACTGGGCGGCGGTCGATCCCGCGCCGATGTTCCCGGAGGCCAAGCACGAGTACGGCTTCGGCTATCAGTACTACTCGAACATCATGGCCTGGCGGAAAGGCGTGAAGGAGCCGAAGACGATCGCCGAGTTCTTCGACACCAAGGCCTTCCCGGGCAAGCGCACGCTGCCGGACGCCATGGAGGGCACCCTGCCTTTCGCTGCGCTGGCCGCCGGCGTGCCGATCGACAAGGTCTTCCCGCTCGACGTCGATCTCGCCTTCAGGAAGCTGAACGAGATCAAGAAGGACGTCGCGGTATGGTGGAAGGCGGGTGCGCAGCCGCCGCAGCTCCTGAAGGACAACGAGGTCCAGTACGCCATTGCCTATTCGGGCCGCGTCGTGGGCGATCCGGCGATCGGCGTGAGCTTCGTCGGCGGCAAGGCCAATCTCGCCTATTTCTCCGTCATCAAGGGCACGAAGCCGGAGGACAAGGCGGCCGCCTGGAAGCTGATGCACGAGATGTCGCTGGCGGAGAACCAGGCCAAGGCGGCCGCGGTCATCTCCTATACCGGCCCCAGCCCGGACCTCGACGCCCTGCTGCCCAAGGACAAGCTCTGGCAGTTCCCGACCACCAAGCAGAACAAGGGCGTCCAGTTCGTCGAGGATGCCAAGTGGTGGGCCGACAATGGCGAGGCCGTGAACAAGAAGTGGGAGGCCTTCAAGCTCAGCCTCTGACCGCAGGGCGGGACGATGCGCAGCAACGGATTCGGCTTCGTCGCACCGCTCCTGGTGCTGATGGTCGTCGCCTTCAATGTGCCCATCGTCTACATGCTGGGCCTCGGCTTCTGGGAGAAGGGCCGGGGCCTCTCGCTCGCTCCCTACGAGGCGCTGGCCGACACCCCGGTCTATCTCAGGGTGCTGGGCAACACGCTCCGGATCTCGCTGATCGCGACGCTCGCCAACGTCGCGATCGGCTATCCGCTGGCGCACTGGATGCGCGGGCTTGGCAATCGGGCGCGCATGATCGCCATCGCGCTCGTCATCCTGCCGTTCTGGGTCTCGATCCTGGTGCGGACCTACGCCTGGATCGTCGTGCTGGGCAACAACGGCATCGTCAACCGCACCCTGCAATGGCTCGGCCTGACCGAGGCGCCGGTTCCCTTCCTCTACAACGAGCTCGGCGTCACCATCGGCATGGCCAACGTGCTGCTGCCGTTCCTCGTGCTGCCGCTGTTCGCCGCCATGATCCGTATCGACGACCGCCTGTTGCAGGCGGCCGCGTCGCTCGGCGCCTCGCCGCGCACCATCTTCTGGAAGGTCTACTTCCCGCTCACCCTGCCCGCGCTGGCCGCAGGCGCGCTGCTCGTCTTCATCCTGTGCCTCGGCTTCTACGTCACGCCGGCGATCCTGGGCGGCGGCCGCGTGCCGATGATCTCCAACCTGCTCGATACGCTGATCAACCAGATTCCGCGCTGGGATCAGGCCGCGGCCATCTCGACCATCCTGCTGGTCGTCACCCTGCTGATCTTCGCCGCCTATCGCCGGCTCGACAGAAGGGCATCAGGCACATGACCGGCAGCTCGCCCTGGACGCGGCGCGCGCTGGCGGCCGCCGGCATCTTCGGCCTGGTGTTCCTCACCGTGCCGCTGCTGATCGTCATCCCGATGTCGTTCTCCTCGGCGCGCGCGCTCACCTTTCCGCCGCCCAGCCTGTCGCTCCGCTGGTACGAGACGTTCTTCGGCGACCCGCGCTGGATGGAGGCGATGTCGACCTCCACTATCGTCGCGGCGATCTCCTCGGTCGCGGCGCTGCTGCTGGGCGGACTGGCGGCCTACGGCCTGCGCCGCGGCACGTTCGGCGGACGCGGCTGGGCCGAAGCCAATTTCATGGGACCGCTGATCGTGCCGACGATCATCGTCGCCATCGCGCTCTACCTCGGATTCGCCAGGATCGGCCTGCTGGGCTCGTTCATCGGCCTCGTCTTCGCGCACAGCATCCTCAACGTGCCGGTGGTGATGATGGTTCTGGGCGTGGCGATCCGCGACTTCGATCTGCGCATCGAGCAGGTGGCGTGGAGCCTGGGCGCCTCGTGGAGCTATGCCGCGCGCCGCGTGCTGCTGCCGAACCTGTGGCCCAGCGTCTTCGCCGCCTGGATCTTCGCTTTCATCGGCAGCTTCGACGAGGTGATCGTCACCTCGTTCATCGCCGGCAGGTACGAGACGGTGCCGAAACGGATGTTCAACGAGCTTGTGCTCGAGGTGAACCCGACGATCACCGCCGTCGCCACGTTGCTGATCGCCTTCACCATCCTGGCGCTGGCAGCCGTTGCACTGATCCTGCGCCGCGCCGGCAAGCTGAAGCCGGCGCTGGTGTAGCAGCCCCCTGTCGTCCTGAGGGCAACGAGGGACTGGGAGCGCCGGCGCTCCCAGAAAGATCCCCTCGCTGCGCTCGGGATGACAGACACTACGGCCGGTTGATCCACTGCGCCGCGGCCCGGCGCTTGAAGTAGATATCGCAGGTCGAGCAGGGAACATCGGCGCGCTCGCCGGCCTCGCCGCGCAGCATCGCCTTGGCGTGGCGCATCTTCTCGTGGCCCAGCGCCTCGGCCA
>CAYNOF010000726.1:0-3125 GCA_964398335.1 uncultured Rhizobiaceae bacterium | reverse complement strand
ACCCGCAGAACAACCTCAGCTACGCCGGCAACTTCCTGCGCATGATGTTCGGCGTGCCGGCCGAGGAATACGTCATGAACCCCGTCGTCGAGAAGGCGATGGACCGTATCTTCATGCTGCACGCCGACCACGAGCAGAACGCCTCGACCTCGACGGTGCGCCTGGCCGGCTCCTCGGGCGCCAACCCGTTCGCCTGCATCGCCGCCGGCATCGCCTCGCTGTGGGGCCCGAGCCACGGCGGCGCCAACGAGGCCGTGCTGAAGATGCTCCAGGAGATCGGCGGCAGGGACAAGATCGGTCCGTTCCTGGCGCGCGTGAAGGACAAGGGCGACCACACCCGCCTGATGGGCTTCGGCCACCGCGTCTACAAGAACTACGACCCGCGCGCGACCGTGATGCGCCGCAGCTGCCACGAGGTGCTGGCCGCGCTGGGCATCGGCAACGACCCGCTGCTCGAGCTCGCCATGGAGATGGAGGAGTTCGCGCTCAAGGACGACTACTTCATCTCCAAGAAGCTGTACCCGAACGTCGACTTCTACTCGGGCATCATCTTCCGCGCGCTGGGCATCCCGGTGAGCATGTTCACCGTGATCTTCGCCATCGCCCGCACCGTCGGCTGGATCTCGCAGTGGACCGAGATGATCGAGGATCCGCAGTCCAAGATCGGCCGCCCCCGCCAGCTCTACAGCGGCCAGACCGAGCGCCCCTACGTGCCCCTGCACGCCCGCAAGTAACGCGGGAGACGGCGGCACATGGCGGCGCGCGGCAAACGCAGCGACGGGTGGGCGGCAAGCAACGGCATGCCGGTGCGGGTCGACCGCCCCCGCCTCGTGCGTGTCGGCGCCGCCGCCAACGACAACCGGGCGCCGGCACTCACCGTCGCCCGCCGCCTCGCCCTCGTGGCGCTGGGCGCGCTGGCGGCGACGGTGCTGATCCTGATCTGGCGTTGAGGTCCACCGTCGTCCCGGGCGACGCGCAGGACCTGGCGGTGGCTTGATCAAACGAAAGCGGCGCCGGAGATCATCCGGTGCCGCTTTTCCTTGGCCGTTCGACCGCGAGGTCCTGCGCGTCGCTCAGGACGACGCGTAGCTCAACCGCGCTGGATCAGCTCGATCTTGTAGCCGTCGGGATCCTCGACGAAGGCGATCACCGTGGTGCCGTGCTGCACCGGGCCGGCCGGGCGCGGGATCTTCACGCCTTCCTTGGCCAGCGTCTCGCAGGCCTTGTAGACATCCGGCATGCCGATCGCGAGATGGCCGAAGGCCGTGCCCATGTCGTACTTGTCCTTGCCGTAGTTGTAGGTCAGCTCGATGACCGCGTTGTCGGTCTCATCGCCGTAGCCGACGAAGGCGAGCGTGTACTTGCCGGCCGGCACGTCGCGCTTGCGCAAGAGCTTCATGCCCAGCAGGCGGGTGTAGAAATCGATCGATTTGTCGAGATCGCCCACACGGATCATCGTGTGCAGCATGCGGAAGCCGGTATCGGTGCTCGTGCCGTCCATGGTCACCCTCCCTGCGCGCGGCCTACAGGCCGCGGATCATCGCCGCGAATGTTGCCTCGGCGGCGACCTTGCCGTCGACCACCGCCTTGCCCTCGAACTTCCACACGCTCTGGCGCGCCTGCAGCTTGTTGACGTGGATCTCGACGCGGTCGCCCGGCGTCACCGGCTTGCGGAAGCGCACATTGTCCATCGACAGGAAATACACCAGCTTGCCCTCGGACGCCGCGCCCAGGGTCGCCACCACGAGCACCGCCGCGGTCTGCGCCATCGATTCGACGATCAGCACGCCGGGCATCACCGGGTCGGTCGGGAAATGGCCCTGGAAGAACGGCTCGTTGATCGACACGTTCTTGATGCCGATGGCGCTTTCGCCCAGGCGCAGGTCGATGACGCGGTCGACGAGGAGCAGCGGATATCGGTGCGGAATCATCTTCATGATCCGGTTGATATCCATCACGTCGATCACCGCCGGGGCGGCTGAGGGCATCGCAGTCATGAACGTCGCTCGCCTGAACGCGGCGACCCGCCCGGTTCAGAAGCGGGTGCCGAAGCTGAAGTTGAAACGCTGCCGGTTGTCGAATGGCTGGTACTTGATCGGGAACGAGTAGTCGATACGCAGCGGCCCGAAGGGCGAGATCCACTGCAGGCCGAGGCCCGCCGTCACGCGCAGCGCCGAGGAATCGCGAATCGACGCGCCGACGTCGTCGGTGCCCCACAGGCTGCCGGCCTCGATGAAGCCCTTGCCGACGAGGTTGAGCTCCTTGGGCAGGCCGAGCGGGAAGCTGAGCTCCGCCGTGCCCGTGTAGTAGTACTTGCCGCCCAGCGAGTCGTTGCCGTCGCGCGGGCCGATGCCGGCGATCTGGAAGCCGCGCAGCGAGTCGCCGCCGATGAAGAAGCGCTGGGCGATCTTGACGTCGTCGTGCAGCCCGATCACGGCGCCGGCGGACCCGAGGAACGACAGCACGAAGTCGGTGACCAGCGGGAAATGGATCGACGCGTCGGCGCGGTTGCGCAGGTAGTGCTCGGTGCCGCCCAGGCCGCCGAGCTCCGTGGTCAGGCGCACCACCCATCCCTTGGTCGGCAGCGTGCGGTCGTCGCGGCGATCCCAGGTGATCACCGTGCCGATCTCCGAGGTGTAGGTCTTGCCCTGCTGCCGCACGATGAGCTGCGACGCGCCGGGGGCGACGTTGAAGATCTCGTCATACTTGAACGAGTACTTGAAGGTCTGCCGCGTGTGCTCGCTCAGCGCGTAACCCAGGCGCAGGGCCGCGCCGACGGTCTTCTCGTCGAACGAGCTGCTGTCCTGCAGGTCGCGGCCGATGCGGAAGAGGTCGAAGCCGGCCGCCAGGTTGCGCTCGAGGAAGTACGGCTCGGTGAAGCTCAGGTCGATCTGCGTCTGGCGCGTGCCCAGCGACAGTCCCAGCCGCAGGTCCTGGCCCTTGCCCAGCAGGTTGCGCTCGCGGATCGTGATGTCGCCCAGCACGCCGGCCGAGGTCGAGTAGCCGGCGCCGAACGAGATCTCGCCGGTGCTCTGCTCGACGACGTTGACGTCGATGATCGTCTTGTCCTGGGCCGAGCCCTGCTGGTTGGTGATGTCGACCTTCTCGAAGTAGCCCAGCGCCTT
>CAYNOF010000725.1:0-1920 GCA_964398335.1 uncultured Rhizobiaceae bacterium | reverse complement strand
CCGAGATGGTGATGCCGGGCGACAACGCGCGCATGGTGGTGGAGCTGATCCAGCCGATCGCGATGGACGAGGGCCTGCGCTTCGCCATCCGCGAGGGCGGCCGCACCGTCGGCGCCGGCGTCGTCACCAAGGTCGTGAAGTGATATAAGGCCCCGGACTTCTAGTCTTGGGCCTGTAGGAGTGTAGCTCAGCTGGTAGAGCATCGGTCTCCAAAACCGAGGGCCGGGGGTTCGAGTCCCTCCACTCCTGCCAGATTTTTGCCGTAATGCACCGGCGCCCGGCGAGATGACGCCCGGCGCCGGCTTTACTTTTGGGGCGGGCTCGCTTACATGCCGCCCCTTCACCCCGATCATCGACGAGCGCATGAAAAACCCGGTCGAGTTCTTTCGCGAGGTCCGCCAGGAAGGCGCCAGGATCACCTGGCCCGGCCGGCGCGAGACCTTGTCGTGGTCCGTGATGATCTTCATTTTCGTGGCGATCTCGGCGGTGTTCTTCCTCGTCGTCGACAAGCTGATCGCCTTCGTCGTCAAGCTGCTGCTGGGAGTGGGCTGACCATGGCGATGCGCTGGTATGTCGTGCATGCCCATTCGGGCTTCGAGAACAAGGTCGCGCAGTCGATCCGCGAGCAGGCCAAGAAGAAGGGCATCGACGACGAGATCACCGAGGTCATGGTGCCGACCGAGGAGGTCGTCGAGCTGCGCCGCGGCTCCAAGGTCCAGACCGAGCGCAAGTTCTTCCCCGGTTACGTCCTGGTGCGCATGGACCTGACCGACGAGAGCTGGCACCTGATCAAGAACACCCCCAAGGTGACCGGCTTCCTGGGCGGCAAGGGCCGCCCGGTGCCGATCAGCGACGCCGAGGCCGGCCGCATCCTCAAGCAGGTCCAGGAAGGCATCGAGCGGCCCAAGCCCTCGGTGATGTTCGAGATCGGCGAGCAGGTGAAGGTCTCGGACGGCCCGTTCGCCTCGTTCAACGGCGTCGTCGAGGAGATCGAGGAAGAGAAGCAGCGCCTGAAGGTCTCGGTCTCGATCTTCGGCCGCTCGACCCCGGTCGAGCTCGATTACGGCCAGGTGGAGAAGCTGTAACAAGGTATTTGCGCGCCGGCGGTCGATCCGCTATAAGC
This sequence comes from uncultured Rhizobiaceae bacterium, assembly GCA_964398335.1. Classification (GTDB taxonomy): domain Bacteria; phylum Pseudomonadota; class Alphaproteobacteria; order Reyranellales; family Reyranellaceae; genus JAFAZJ01. The sequence goes on along the minus strand of CAYNOF010000725.1, from coordinate 797 downwards.
GCGCCTCTCCGAAGGCTGGCGGTTTGTGCCGGCCTTCGGTTTTTGTCTTGGCTGAGGCGGATTTCCCAGAGAAATCAACCGTTTGAGGTCAGGGCAATGTCGTGCGGGAGGCTCGCCATGGCCGTACCGCGCGCCCCACAACAGTAGAGGGTAAGCGATGGCAAAAAAGATCCAGGCCTTCGTCAAGCTGCAGGTGCCGGCTGGCAAGGCCAACCCGTCCCCGCCGATCGGCCCCGCGCTCGGTCAGCAGGGCGTGAACATCATGGAATTCTGCAAGCAGTTCAACGCGCGCACGCAGAAGATGGAAGCCGGCATGCCGATCCCGGTGGTCATCACCGTGTTCCAGGACCGCAGCTTCACCTTCGTCACCAAGACGCCGCCGGTGAGCTACTTCATCAAGAAGGCCATCGGCATCGAGTCGGGGGCCAAGACCACCGGCACGCAGAGTGTCGGCGAGATCACCCGGGCGCAGATGGAAGCCATCGCCAAGGAGAAGATGCCCGACCTCAACTGCCACACGATCGACGCCGCGGTGGCGCAGATCGCCGGCTCCGCCCGCTCCATGGGCGTCAAGGTGGTGGGGTAGGCCATGTCGCAGCACGGCAAGCGCTACAAGAAGGCGTCCGAGGGCGTCAATCGCGAGAAGACCTACGGTCTTGACGAGGCTGTTAAGCTGGTGAAAGCCGGCGCCAAGGCCAAGTTCGACGAGACCGTCGAGATCTCGATGAACCTGGGCATCGATCCGCGTCACGCCGACCAGATGGTGCGCGGCGTGGTCTCGCTGCCCAACGGCACCG
>CAYNOF010000724.1:0-3011 GCA_964398335.1 uncultured Rhizobiaceae bacterium | reverse complement strand
CAGCGGCGCGACGATGTCGCGGATCGTCGCCACGAGGCTCTCCTGCGTCGCCGCGCGCAGGCACACCGACTCGCCGAAGACGACGAGGCCCGAGCGCGACGTCACGCGGCAGAACAGCAGGTGCAGCGCCGGCGGCGGACTGCCGGCGACGGCCTCGCGATGCTGGAACGGAACGCGCAGCGCGATGGGCTCGATGCGGTCGATGATCATGGCGGCCTTGTCCAGCGGAAGGGGAGGCAGGTCTATCGCATACGGCGACAGTCTTGCCTTCCCCCGCCGGCGGGGGGAAGGTAAGACACCGGCACGATGCGATTCGCTGGTGGATCGTTGGAAGCGCCCGCTATGATCCCGCGGCGCCAGCCCGACCCGGGACAACGCTTCGCAAGGACTCACCCCCCATGAAAGCTGCCTTCATCGAGAAGTTCGGCGGACCGGAGGTCCTGACCTACGGCGATCTTCCCGACCCCGTCGCGGGACCGGGCCAGATCGTCGTCGACACCCACGCCACCAGCATCAACGCCGCCGACTGGAAGGTGTGCGCCGGCGAGTATCCGGGCAGCCCCAAATTCCCGCTGGTGCTGGGGCGCGATTTCTCCGGCGTGGTCAGCGCGCTCGGCGACGGCGTGGAGGACCTGCGCGTCGGCGACGCGGTGTTCGGCGTGCTGGAGGCCGGCCGCGACGGCACCTATGCCGAGAAGATCGCGATCGGCGGCGCCATCGTGGCGAAGAAGCCGGCGAGCCTGTCGCATGTCGAGGCCGCGGCGCTGGCGCTCACCGGGCTCACCGCCTTGTGCACGGTCGAGGATACGCTGAAGCTGAAGGCGGGCGAGACGATCCTGGTCCAGGGCGGCGCCGGCGGCGTCGCCAGCTTCGCCATCCAGCTCGCCAAGCATCTCGGCGCGCGCGTGATCACCACCGCCAGCGCGGCCAACCGCGACTATCTGCGCGAGCTCGGCGCCGACGAGGTCATCGACTACAACACCACCGACTTCACGCAGGCGGTGAAGGATTGCGACGCGGTGTTCGACACGGTGGGCGGCGACGTCGCCACCCGCTCCTACGCCGTGCTCAAGCCCGGCGGCCGCGCGGCCTTCATCGCCTCGGGCGCCAAGGCGCCGCCGCCCGCGCGCAGCGACGTCACCGGGCTGCGGCCGGCGGTCGGCCGCGACCGGCCGCACCTGGAGCGCATCGTCGAGCTGCGCCGCATCGGCGCCATCCGCGCGCCCGTCGTCACGCTGTTCGACCTGGCGAAAGCGTCCGAGGCGCTGAAGGTCAGCGCCTCGCGCCACCTCAGGGGCAAGCTGGTGCTCAAGGTGCGGTGACACGGTCTGGTCGGCCATCCCGGGCGCAGCGCGGGATCCTGGCCTTTCGCAGGATTCGCCGCGTCGCCCGGAAGGACAGCTTTTACCGGGACTCGGCCAGGATGGTGCGCGCCCATGTCTCCAGTTGGCGGTCGAGCGCCACGGCGATGTTGAACGGCAAGGTCGCGTCCTGGGGCTCGGCGACCAGCATGGCGAAGGTCGCCGCCCTGCCCGTCTCGTGGCTGATCAGCGCCCCGCCGGAGGCGCCGCGCAGCGTGCTGACCGACACCGCCAGCAGGTTGTCGCCGCCGAACTCCGGCGCGCGCCGCAGGACCCTGCCGTAGCCGACAAGCTTGCCGAACGGCGCCGCGCCCCGCTTGAGGCCCTGGTAGGCATGGAGGCTGACCGACCGGTCGCCCAGTGTCACGAGCCGCTCGATGTCGGCCGGCGCCAGCGCGCGGATGGGCGCGCCCAGCGCGGCGATGCACACGGGCTCGGTGAGGATCACGAGGGCGATGTCCTCGCCCCACCGGTAAGGCCCCTGGCGGTAGAGGTGCACCTCCCTGATGTCGTAGGAGCGGCCGCAGGTATCGAGATGGAAGCGCATCTTCGAGACGTCCGGCGCGCCGGTGGCGGTCCTGAGCTGCCGCCGCCATTCGCCGCCGCTGGAGAACACATGCGCGGCGGAGAGCACGCTGGTCGGCGACCAGGCGACGAAGGCGCTGCCGATGAAGGCCGCGGGCGAGCGCGACAGGTGGATGTAGCCCGAGGCGCGGCCGTCCTGGATCTCCGCACCCTGCGGCGGCGCCCGGTCGTCATGCGCCTGCAGCACGCGGGCGAGGATGGGGCTGGGGCTGGAGCACCAGCCGATCGCGAGCAGGGCCACGGCCCCGACGAGACATGCCGAGCGAATGAGGACGGACACGCGTCGAAGCCTCCCGTGATCCCGAGCGCCGCAGGGAGCGCGCGACGACAGGTTAGACGAGACCGTACCCGATCAGCACCAGCGCGATGGTGTAGAGCGCCCAGCCGGGGTGACGGCCGCGCGTGGCCCACAGATTGCCCGCGGCGCCGTAGAGATAGGAGCTGGCGACCAGCAGGCTCGCCACCAGCCGCGCCTGCGGCTCGAGCAGGTATGCCGCGGCGAGCAGCACCAGCCCGCCGACGAACCAGTTGAACGTGCTGAAGTGCAGCAGCGCCGGCACGATGCGGCGGATGCGGCCCGGCAGCGTCTTGCCCGGGCTCGCCGTCAACGGCTCGACCATGAAACGCTGCGTCAGGACGCCATGAATGAGCGCCACCGCGCTGCCGATCACCCCGGCCGCCGCCAGGGCCGTATCGTGCCAGTCCATGACCATACACCTCTGTATGGAAGATGGGACGCGGCCCTTGGCTTGTCAATACACCTGTGTATGGTTGGGGGATGACCGATCGACTGGGCAAGGCGGACTGGATCGCGCACGGCCTGCGCGTGCTGGCGCGCGACGGGGCCGGGGCGCTGAAGGTGGGGCCGCTGGCGCAGGGGCTGAAGGTCTCGCGCGGCAGCTTCTACTGGCACTTCCGCGACATCGCCGATTTCCAGGCGCAGCTGCTGCAACGCTGGCAGGAGAGCTCGACCGACCAGGTCATCCGCTCGCTCGACGCGCGCCGCGGCGAGCCCGGCCTGCTGCGCGAGCTGATGCAAAGCGCCTTCACCAGTGGACGCCGGCT
>CAYNOF010000723.1:0-2199 GCA_964398335.1 uncultured Rhizobiaceae bacterium | reverse complement strand
GGCGTTGCCGGCTGGACGGCTGCGGTTCTGGGAGGGCTTCTTCCAGGGCCCCGTGGCCGAGGCGGCGCTCGCCGGCGATGCGGCGGAAGCGGATCGCCGCGCGCGGGCGCTTTTGGCCGGTGCCGGCTCAGCGCCGCGCGGCAAGGTGCATCTGGTGGGCGCCGGGCCGGGCGATCCCGAGCTGCTGACCTTGCGGGCGCTGCGCCTGATCCAGGCCGCCGACATCATCGTCCACGACAGGCTGGTGAGCGCCGAGGTATTGGCCTTCGCGCGCGCCGACGCCGAGCGGATCTATGTCGGCAAGCGCCGTGCCGACCACTGCGTGCCGCAGCAGGACATCAACGCCTTGCTGGTGGCGCATGCCCGCGCCGGCAGGCGGGTCGTGCGCCTGAAGGGCGGCGATCCGTTCGTCTTCGGCCGCGGCGGCGAGGAGATCGAGGCACTGCTCGAGGCCGGCATCGACTGCGACGTCACGCCGGGCATCACGGCGGCGACGGGTTGCGCGGCCTATGCCGGCATCCCGCTGACGCATCGCGATCACGCCCAGTCCTGCGTGTTCGTCACCGGCCATCTCAAGAACGGCCGCCTCGACCTGAACTGGGATGTGCTGGCGCGACCGAGCCAGACGCTGGCGGTCTACATGGGCGTCGCGTCGCTGCCCGAGCTGTCGCGCCAGCTCATCGCGCACCGTCTGCCGGGCAGCACGCCTGCAGCGGTGGTGATCGACGGCACGAGGCCGACCCAACGCGTGATCTCGGGCACCTTGGCGAGCCTGCCGGCTCTTGCGGCGTCGGTGGATGCGTTGCGGCCGGCACTGGTGCTGATCGGCGACGCCGTTGGCGTTGCATTGCCGGCGCAGGCCTGGCCGCTGGCGGCGGAGTAGGCGTTACGGGGCGTGTGTCGGCAGCGTCTTCACGGCCGCATCGGTGTTGCCTCGCCGACCAGCGAGACATGCGCGGTGACGATGCGCCAGCCCTCCGGCGTGCGCATCCAGGTGTGGCTCTGCCGACCGTTCTTGGCAGCGCCGTGGCGTCGGAACTCGACGTTGGCCGTACCGAAGTCGCGCCCATAGGTGACGATCCAGACCTTCAGCAGGTCGCGGTTCGGCACGAAGGCGGGATCTCGGCCGGAACGGAAGGCAGCGATCTCGTCGTAGCCGTAAAGCTGTTCGCCGACGCCGTAGCGCAGGGTGTGCGGGCTCTTCCAGAACAGCTCGTCGAGCGTCTTCACGTCATTGGTGTTGAGCGCGGTCTCGTAGCGGTAGAACGCGTCCGTCACCTCCCGGACGATCTCCGGGATGTTGATCTCGTGGTTCATCGTCGTCTTCCTTAGCACTCAGGCCGGCGGCGCGGCGCAGATTCCTTCCTTCTCCAGCCAGGCTGCGACGCGCAGGGCCGCCTGCTCGTTGAACGGCCGAGCGATCACCTGCACGGCGATCGGCAGGTCGCCTTTGCGCTGGATCGGCACGGCCACCACGGGCAGGCCGACGAACGAGATCGGCTGGGTGAAGATGCCGAGATTGGCGCGCACCGGCATCTCGACGCCCGCGATGGTCATCACCTTCTGGCCGAGTTCCGGCGCGGTCGTCGGCGTCGCCGGCGCGAGGATCACGTCGACCTCCTCGAAGAGCTTCAGCACCTGGGCGCGGAAGATGCGACGGAAACGCTGCGCCTTGACGTACCAGGCGGCCGGGATCAGCGCACCGGCCATGAGGCGCTCACGCGTATCGGGATCGAAATCCTGCGGTCGCTTGCGCAGGCGATCGAGATGCAAGGTGCCGCCTTCCGACGCGGTGATGATGTAGGCGCAGCCGCGCGCGCGGGCGGCATCGGCGATCGTCACCTTGCGCGTGACGCCCAGTGCCCTGGCCACGGTTGCCACTGCCTCGGCCGCCACCGGCTCGATCTGGCGTTCGAAATAGTCCCCCGCGACGGCGATGCGCAGGCCGCCGATGCCTTCACCCAGCAGCGGCAGGGTCGGCTGCGGTGGTTTGCCGGTGCAGACCGGATCATCCTCGTCCGGCCCCTGCATGACGTCGAAAGACACTGCGAGATCGGCGACCGAGCGCGCCAGGGGTCCGAGATGGTCGAGGCTGTCGACGAAGGGGAAACTGCGCGCGCGGCTGAGCCGGCCATAGGTGGGCTTCAGCCCGAACGTGCCGCACAGCGAGGAGGGCACGCGGATCGAGCCGTTGGTGTC
>CAYNOF010000722.1:0-1438 GCA_964398335.1 uncultured Rhizobiaceae bacterium | reverse complement strand
TGATACCGAGGGCGATGTCTACTCGCTGGCCGGCTGCAACGATGTCGGCTGCCGCCGCTTGGTCGAGATGATGGAGGAGTTCAACCTCGACGACCTCGAGGAGCTCGCCACCTTCATCATCGACAACAGCCGCGCCGCCGTGCTGGCCGAGATCGCCAGGCTGCCCAAGGGTTCATGGCGCAACGAGATGACGATCGACGGCTACGACGCGCCGATCAAGCTCGTCGCGACGACCACGGTCAGCGAGACCGGCATCCATGTCGACTACACGGGCACCGATCCGCAGGCCAAGCGCGGCATCAACGTGCCGCATGCCTACACCACGGCCTACACCGTGTTCGGCCTGGGCTGCGTCGTCAGCGCGCGCATCCCCAACAACGCGGGCTCGCTCGAGCCGCTCACCGTCTCGGCGCCTGTCGGCACGATCCTCAATGCGCTGAAGCCGGCGCCGGTGCTGTCGCGCCATGTCATCGGCCAGATGCTGCCCGACATGGTGTTCGGCTGCCTGCGCCAGGCGATTCCCGATCGCGTGCCGGCCGAGGGCACCTCGTGCCTGTGGAACATCAACGTGCGCGGCATGGTGAAGGACGGCGACGGCGGCAACTATGGCTTCTCCGTCGCGATCACCAGCAATGGCGGCACCGGCGCGCGGCCGGCGGCCGACGGCCTGTCGGCGACCGCTTATCCGTCGGGCGTGCGCGGCACGCCGGTGGAGATCGCCGAGTCGATCACGCCCTTGATCTTCTGGCGCAAGGAGCTGCGGCCGGAGAGCGGCGGTGCGGGGCGCACGCGCGGCGGCATGGGGCAGATCATCGAAATCTCCTCCGGCGCCGACATGCCGTTCGACCTGCTCGCCGCATACGACCGCATCGACTTTCCGCCACGCGGCCGCGATGGCGGCGTTGACGGCGCGGCCGGCTATGTCGGCCTGACCACCGGGCAGAAGCTGAAGGGCAAGGGTTTCCAGCAGATCGCGCCGGGCGAGCGTCTGGTGATCAAGACACCGGGCGGCGGCGGCATCGGCGATCCGAAGTCGCGCGATCCGGGCGCCGTGGCGCACGATGTCGAGGAAGAGCTGGTCTCGCGCGAGACCGCCGAGCGTGTCTACGGGCTGCCGCTGAAGGCGGCGGAATGACCAACAACAGGGGGTGGATGATGGCTTATTCACGCAGGCAGACGTTCAGGATCGGTGCCGGCGCGGCGGTCGCGGGCCTCGCGGCGCCGCTTGCGGCGCGCGCCGACGCGTCGATCAAGTGGGATCTGTCGACGGTATGGCCGGACGGCAATTTCCACACCCAGAACGCCAAGCACTTTGCCGAGGAGGTCAAGAAGGCGACGGCCGGCGCCGTCGACATCACGGTCAAATCCGGCGGCCAGCTCGGCTTCAAGGGACCGGAACATCTGCGCGCCGTACGCGACGGGCTGGTCCCGATGGCCG
>CAYNOF010000721.1:0-2669 GCA_964398335.1 uncultured Rhizobiaceae bacterium | reverse complement strand
GAGGCGGCGACGGTGGCGATCGTGGTCACGCCGATCAGGGCGAGGCTGGCGACCACGACGGAGGCGGTGCCCATCGCCTGCAGGGCGCGGCGCGCCATCGGCGGCTTGCGGGCGGGAACGGTGACGCTGAGCACGCGCAGGTACTCGGGGATCTGCCACAGCGCCTCGGTGCCGCGGCGGAAGGTGACGGTGTCGCCCGGCCGCAGGCTCCAGACGCGATGGTTGGCGTCGATCACGCCGCCCACGCCCTCGACCACGTGCACCACCTCGTCGGCCTCGTAGCGGCGGCGGAAGCGGCCGGCGGAATAGTCGCGCAGGCCGACCTCGGCGTCGCCGGCGCGCTCGAGCGCGGCATGACGCGCGATCGGTTCACCCGACAGCACATCGTCCTCGGCGATGGTCTCGATCCGGAAATCAGCGAAGGCCGGATCATGGAACTGCAATGGCAGCTGCCCAGTGCCCCGACGTTTCATATCACCCCAGCCCTGGAATATGACGCAAAGTATGAGATTAATTCTGCAACATAAGCGAATGAATGTAAACGAGGATTTCAGTTCACTTCGGACCATCCCTTAACCTCTGCGGTGGAAAATGAGGATTCCTCCTGCGATTCTAGGCCCTTGACGATGGGCGGATTTTTATAGAACAAATAGAGAACATCGACACTGAAGGAGAGGCCAGTCCGATGGATCGCGCGGCGTTCATTGAGCAGTTCTGCATCGTCATCCTGGTCCAGGTGATCAACAAGATGGGCCGACGCCTGTCGCCCGATCCGCAGGCCGAGGCGGCGCGGGTCTACGATGCCTTCAGGCTGGCGCGCGGCGAGACCACGCTGTCGCGCGACGCCTTCGTCGCGGCGGTGGCGCCCGAGCTGGCCGGGCTGTTCTGCGACTGGCAGCGCGGCAAGCGCGTCGATCATCACGTGATGAGCGGCGTCGTGTTCGACGGCCTGCAGCGCGCCGGCGCCTCGATCACGCTGCGGCCGCCGCTCCAGGACGGGCCGTTCAACGCCACGCCATCGGCGTGAGCCGGCCTTTTCACCGGCCCGCGCCCTGCTAGAATCGCCGCACGATCGGCCGTGGGGACGGCTGCCTGGGGGGCGGGTCATGACCGGCAGGGCATGGGTGTTGGCGGCGGCGCTGGCATGGGCGCTGACGTGGGCGCTGACGGGAAGCGCCGCCGCGCAGCAGGGGCGCGACGAGCAGTGGCGCTGGTGCACCGGCGGCGCGGGCATCGGCAACGACCAGTCGATCACCGGCTGCACCTTGCGCATCCAGTCCGGCCAGGAGACGGCGCAGAACCTCGCCATCGCCTACGCCAATCGCGCCAACAACTACGTGCGCAAGCGCGACTACGATCGCGCCATCGCCGATTACGACCAGTCGCTGCGCATCTTCCCCAATTCGGCCTCGGCGCTGGCCGGGCGCGGCACGGCCTATGACCGCAAGGGCATGCTCGACCGCGCGCTGCAGGACTACGACCAGGCGATCCGGCTCAACCCGTCCTACCAGCTCGCCTACTTCAACCGCGGCGTGGTGTGGAGCAAGAAGAAGCAGCTCGACCGCGCGCTCGGCGACCTCGACCAGGCGATCCGGCTCAACCCGCAGGACGCCGACGCCTTCGTCGAGCGCGGCAATGTCTGGGCCGAGAAGGTCCAGTACGACCGCGCCATCCAGGACTACGACCAGGCGATCAAGATCCGGCCCGACTACTTCCTCGCCTTCTACAATCGCGGCCTGACCTTCGCCGACAAGAAGGACTACGACCGCGCCATCGCCGACTACGACCGCGCCATCCGCCTGCAGCCGTCGAACCCCAAGCCCTATCTCGACCGCGGCAACGCCTGGTCGAACAAGGGCGAGCCCGACCGCGCCATCCAGGATTACGACCAGGCGATCCGGCTCGATCCGAAATACCGCCTCGCCTTCCACAACCGCGGCCTGGCCTGGGCCGACAAGCGCCTGTGGGACCGCGCCATCGAGGATTACGACGCGGCGATCCGGCTCGAGCCGTCCAATCCGCGGCCCTATCTCGACCGCGGCAACGCCTGGTCCGAGAAGGGCGACCAGGAACGCGCGCTGGCCGACTACGAGAAGGCGCTGCAGCTCGATCCGAAATACGCCATCGCGCTGCACAACCGAGGCCTGATCTTCGCCAAGCGCCGCCAGTACGTCCGCGCCATCGATGACTACGACGCGGCGATGCGCCTGGACTCGACGGATGCGCGCCGCTTCGTCGACCGCGGCACTGCCTGGACCGCCAAGGGCGAGCACGACCGCGCCATCGCCGACTACGACCGCGCCCTGCAGCTCGACCCCGACTACCGGCTCGCCTTCTACAATCGCGGCCTGGTCCATGCCCGCAAGGGCGACGACGAGCGCGCCATCATGGATTATTCCGCCGCGCTGCGGCTCGACCCCGACGACGCGCTGGCCTACTACAACCGCGGCCTCGCCTTCGCGCGCAAGCGCGACATCGAGCGCGCCATCGCCGACTACGACGCGGCGATCCGCATCAACGCCTCGCTCGCCGCCGCCTACTACAACCGCGGCCTCGCGCGCGAGACGCGCGACGACTACAGCCGCGCCATCGACGATTTCGGCGCGGCGATCCGCATCAACCCCAACAACGCCGGCTACTTCAACAGCCGCTGCTGGGCGCGCGCCATC
>CAYNOF010000720.1:0-7853 GCA_964398335.1 uncultured Rhizobiaceae bacterium | reverse complement strand
GTCGGCCGCGACGACGAGGTCGTCGCCGTCCTCGCGGCCCAGCCCGGGGCGGATCGCCGACAGACCCGTCGCCAGCGCCGCGACGCGGTCGCACTCCTTCACCCGCAGGTTGGCGATGCCGGTGAAGCGTACCGGCGTGGCGTTGAAGGCGGCCAGCACGGCGAGCGTGGGCACCGCATCCTGCATCTGCGAGCCGTCGATGGTCGCCGGCAGATGCGGGAACGAACGGATCACCGACAGCGCCTGCGCATCGGGCTGCGTGAAGGCGTCGGACGGCACGCCGAGGTCGATCGCACCGCCGGTCAACGTCTCGGCGGCCCACAGATAGGTCGCGGCCGAGGCGTCCGGCTCGATCAGGTAGTCGGTGGCGCGATAGCCGCCGGGCTGCACGCGCCAGACGCCGTCGCCGGCCTGCCTCGCCGTGGCGCCGAAGGCGGCCATGGCGGCGAGCGTGAGATCGACATAGCCGCGCGCGCCGATCTCCTTGCCGACCAGCGCGACCTCCACCGGCTCCTGGGCGAGCGGCGCGGCCATCAGCAGGGCGGAGACGTACTGGCTCGACAGGCCGGCATCGATCTCGACGCGGCCGCCGGGCATGCGGCCCTTGCCGTGGATGACGACCGGCGGGCAATCGGTCGGCGCGTGCGCATCGACGCCCAGCGAGCGCAGCGCCTTGATCAGCGGGCCGATCGGCCGCTTGCGCATGTGGTGATCGCCGTCGACCACCACCTTGCCCTCGACGCTGGCGACGGCGGCGGTGAGGAAGCGCGTCGCGGTGCCGGCATTGCCGAGGAACAGCGGCGCCTTGGGCGGGCGCAGGCGGCCATCGCTGGTGACGGTGAAGCTGGTCTCGTCGGGCTCGGCGATCGTCACGCCCATCTCGCGCAGCGCCTCGGCCATGTAGCGCGTGTCGTCGCTCTTGAGCGCGCCGCTCAGCCGGCTGGTGCCGTTGGCCAGCGCCGCCAGCAGCAGCGCCCGGTTGGTGATCGACTTCGAGCCCGGCGGCGCCACGCGCCCGCGCAGCGGCGCCGTCGGCGGGATCACGGTGGTGGCTTGGCGCTTGTCGGTACTGCTCATGGTCACGGAGTTGAGAACGGTCTGAAACGCTGCGTCCACTATACTGCTTGCGCTCGATCAATGTTCATTGAGCGTGTCAGGAAGGGAGAGCCCCATGCCCTGGTATCCCGACAACGACGGCACCTTTAAATTGGTTGGCCCCAAGAAGATCAAGCCCGGCGCCAACGGCCCGGTCAAACGCATCGTCGTCCACACGGTCGGCTCGGCCAATCCCGAGAGCACGACGCAGGCGCAGAACGGCTGCTACGGCACCTGGATGGGCGAGAAGAAGGACAGCATGGTCTCGGCGCATTTCTGCGTCGAGCGCGACGGCCGCGTCTACCAGTTCGCCGATACCGACGACATCACCTTCGGCACCGGCTGGTGCACTGGCGGCTCGATCCATATCGAGCATGCCGGCAACCATCCGCTGCCGCTGACCGGCGATCAGATGTACTACACGACCAGGCTGATGGCCTGGCTGGCAACCGTGCACGCCGATATCCGGCTCGAGGTCGAGGGCACGGGCGAGGCCGATCCGGGCGATCCGACCAAGGCCTGCATCACCTGCCACCGCTTCATCCAGGTGGCCGCCAAGCGCGAGATCAAGGCCGGCCGGCTGGCGCCGATGACCATCACCGAAAAGGCCTGTCCCGGCAGCGGCATCATGGGGCAGCTGCAGGAGATCGCCAACAACGCCCGGCGCTGGAAAGCATTGATGGCCGCCAACGCCGCCGCCGGCGTTTCGAGCGGCCTGCCGATGACCTCGTCGCCCTAGCCGTCGGCGAAATAGCGGCTGGGCGGCGCGCCCAGCGCGCGGCGGAACATGGCCGAGAAGGCGCTCACCGAATCGTAGCCGAGGTCGAGCGCGATGCGGGTGATCGGCTGGCCGGCGGCGAGCCGCGCCATCGCCGCCAGCAGCCGCGCCTGCTGGCGCCAGTCGGCGAAGCTCAGGCCGGTCTCCTTCTGGAACAGCCGCGCCAGGGTGCGGCCCGAGGCGCCGGCCTCGCGCGCCCAATCGTCGAGCGTGCGATCGTCGCCCGGCTCGGCGCGCAGCGCGCGGCAGACGCGTTCGAGCCGCGGATCGACCGGCATCTTCAGGTCGAGCGCCACCGAGGGCAGGGCGGCGATCTCGTCGAGCAGCAGGGCCATCAGCCGGCCCTCGGGCCCCGCCTCGTCGTAGAGCACCGGCAAGTCGCAGGCGCGCAGGATCAGCTCGCGCAACAGCGGCGACACCGCGATCACCCGCACCGCCGGCGGCAAGGACGCGGCCTCATCGCCACGCACATAGAGCGTGCGCATCGACACCGCGCCCGACATGCGGATCTCGTGCGTGACCTGCGCCGGCATCCACACCGCACGCTGCGGCGGCACCGCCCAGGTGCCGGAAGCGGTGCCCACGGTCATCACGCCGCGCGCCGCGAAGATCAGCTGCGCGCGCTCGTGGCGGTGCGGCACGATGTGGAAGCCGTCGGTGAAATCCTTGGCCATGGCCGCGACCGCGCGCGCGACGCGCTGGTAGTCGCAGGGATTGGTCGATTTGGAGCGCGGTTTTGCCATGGCCGGATCGAGACAATTCTAGTCAATTTCGCGCATGCGGGACAGGGCCGGCGGGCGTACCTTGCGAGCCGTTATCGGGAGTGAACGCCTGTGAAGAACACGAGTCCGACGTCCCTTCTGCTGAACCTCGGCCACTGCATGGACCACTGGGTCCTGGTGGTTTTCCTCTACACGGTGAGCGTGATCGCCGGCGTCTGGGGCACCGACTGGAAGGAACTCACGCCCTACGCCTTCGGGGCCTCGTTCATGTTCGGCGCGGGCTCGATCGTCTCGGGCAAATTGGGCGACCAGTGGGGCCGCCGCGTGATGATGATCATCTTCTTCGCCGGCATGGGCGTCGCCAGCCTGATCATCGCGCTGGCTTCCTCGCCGATCCAGATCGGCCTGGCGATGACCCTGATGGGCGCCTTCGCCTCGATCTACCATCCGGTCGGCATCCCGATGCTGGTGGCCAATGCCGAGAAGCCGGGCTTCACCATCGGCGTCAACGGCCTGGTCGGCAATCTCGGCATCGCGCTGGGCTCCAGCGTCTCGGTCTGGCTGGCCACGCGCTTCGGCTGGCAGGCGGCCTACGTGGTGCCGGGCATCATCTGCCTGCTGGCCGCCGTCGCCTTCGCCATGCTGGTGCCCAGGGAGGCCACCGCGCCGGCCAGGCGCAAGGCCAGGATGCTCGACCTGCCGAAATCGGTGATGGCCAGGGTGTTCCTGGTCATGACCTTCACGGCGATGAGCGGCAGCATCGTCTTCAACTTCACCACCAACGGCAGCGGCGAGATGCTGAAGGACCGCGTCGCCGCCCTGGCGAACGATCCGATGCTGCTCTCGGTCACGGTGTTCGTGATCTTCTCGGTGGCATCGCTGGCGCAGCTCGTGGTCGGCGCGCTGATCGACCGCTATCCGCTCAAGCACATCTACCTGCCGATCATCCTCTGCCAGATCCCGCTGTTCATCCTCGCCTCGCAGGTCGGCGGCTGGGCGCTGGTGGCGGTGGCGGTCTGCTACATGATCTTCGTCTTCGGCGCGATCCCGTTCACCGACGCGATGATCGTGCGCTACATCGACGACAGATTGCGCTCGCGCGTCACCGGCACCCGGCTGGCGATCGGCTTCGGCGTCAGCTCGCTGGTCGTGGCGCTGATCGGCCCGTCGGTGAAGGCGGCCGGCTTCCCGACCCTGATGCTGGTGCTGGCGGGCGTGGCGACCTTCACGCTCTGCGCGCTCTCCTTCTTGCCCGACGAGCGCGCCGCGGCGGCCGCCTCGGTCAAACCGGCCGAATAGCGCTATACTCCCGGGCGACCGCCGTCGGGTCGTCGAGGGAGTCCATGTCGTCCAGATTCGTCCTCCTGGCCTGCCTGCTGGGCGCGCTCGCCCTGCCGGCGGCCGCGCAGCAATCGCTGCCGCAAACCACCAAGGTCGGCGACCAGGTGAAGCGCACCTTCGGCACCGTGCAGGAGCTGCGGCCGGGCGATCGCGCCTGCACCATCATCCTGCGCGACACCCGCGGGGTGGAGTTCAGCGAGTTCACCACCGACGACATCTGCGGCATGCACATCATCGGCAAGCGCGTGCAGCTGGTCTACAAGCTCGACGAGATCCAGGCCGAGTCCTGCAAGGGCAACCCGCGCTGCATGAAGAAGGACAGCGTGGTCGTCGTCGTCGACGTCAGGGTGATGAAATGACCCAGTTGCGCATTCCCGCGATCTACATGCGCGGCGGCACCAGCAAGGGCGTGTTCTTCCACGAGTCGGCGCTGCCGCCGCCCGGCACGGCGCGCGACCGCCTGCTGCTGCGCGTGATCGGCAGCCCCGATCCCTACGGCAAGCAGATCGACGGCATGGGGGCGGCGACCTCGAGCACCAGCAAGGTGGTGATCCTGTCGCGCTCCAGCCGGGCGGATTGCGATGTCGACTATCTCTTCGGCCAGGTGGCGATCGACAAGCCGGTGGTCGACTGGTCGGGCAATTGCGGCAACCTCACATCAGCGGTCGGGCCCTTTGCGATCAGCGAGGGGCTGGTGGCGGCACCGCGCGACGGCGTCGCTATCGTACGCATCTGGCAGGCCAACATCGCCAAGCGCATCATCGCCCATGTGCCGATGCGCAACGGCGAGGTCGTCGAGGAGGGCGATTTCGAGCTCGACGGCGTGACCTTTCCGGCGGCCGAGATCCGCATCGAGTTCCTCGAGCCCGGCGGCGGCGAGGACGACGAAGGCGGGCCTATGTTTCCCACCGGCCGCATCGTCGACCAGCTTGCTGTGCCGGATGTCGGCACGCTGGCCGCGACGCTGATCAATGCCGGCAATCCGACGATCTTCGTCGACGCCGCGGCGCTCGGGTTGAAGGGCACCGAGCTCCAGGACGACGTCAACAACGACGCCGCGCTGCTGGCGCGCTGCGAGAAGATCCGCGCTGCCGCCACCGTCGCGATGGGCCTGGCGAAGACCGCCGAGGCGGCGACGCGCGAGCGCCCGCACACGCCCAAGCTCGCCTTCGTCTCGCCGCCGCAGGACTACGTCGCCTCGAGCGGCAAGCCGGTCGCCGCCAGGGACCTGCAGCTCTGCGCGCGCATCCTGTCGATGGGCAAGCTGCACCACGCCATGACTGGCACCGGCGCGGTGGCGCTGGCGGTCGCCGCGGCGATCCCCGGCACCATCGTCGAGCGCATCGTCGCCGGCCGCGCACAAGGCGGCAGCGTGCGCTTCGGCCATCCCTCCGGCACGCTCGCAGTGGGCGCCGAGGCGATCGAGCAGGGCGGCCAATGGATCGTCACCAAGGCGATCATGAGCCGCAGCGCGCGTCGCCTGATGGAAGGCTGGGTCCGTGTGCCGGCCGACGTGCTCGAAGACCAGCGCGCACTGGCGGCGGAGTAGGTGGGCGCCGCACTGATCGCCCTCGACTGGGGCACGTCATCGCTGCGCGGCTGGCTGATCGACGGCGGCGGCACGATCCTCGACCGCCGCGCCGGCGGACCGGGCATCCTCGCGGTCGAGGACAACGACTTCGCAGCGGTGCACCGTGCCTTCGTCGCCGGCTGGCCGAGCCTGCCCTCGATCGCGTCGGGCATGATCGGCAGCAAGCAAGGCTGGGTCGAGGCGCCCTATGTCCGTTGCCCCGGCGGCTTCGCCGAGCTGGCGCCGGGCCTGCGCGAGACGTCGGATGGAGCACTCGGCGTCGTGCCGGGCTTCGCCTGGCAGGTGCCCGGTCTGGCGCCCGATGTGATGCGCGGGGAGGAGACGCAGATCTTCGGCGCGCTCGATGCCGATGACGCCTCGGGCCTGTTCATCCTGCCGGGCACGCACAGCAAGTGGGCGCGGGTGACGTCGGGGCGCATCGTGTCGTTCGCCACCTACATGACCGGCGAGATCTTCGCCGTGTTGCGCCAGCACTCGATCCTCGGTCGTCTGATGGCCGCGGATGCCATGCCCGATCTCAACGCCGTGGCGTTCGAGGCCGGCGACGAGGTCGGGCTGCATCATGGCGAGGACCTGCTGCACCGGCTGTTCGAGGTGCGCGCGCTGGGCCTGTTCGAGCGGCTCTCGGCCGCCGACGCACCGAGCTATCTGTCGGGCCTGCTGATCGGCAGCGAGATCGCCGCGGCGCTGCACCGCGAATCTGCCGCCGCGCCGACCTTGATCGGCGCGCGGCCGCTCTGCGCTGCGTATCGGCGCGTGCTGGCGGCGCAGGGCATCGAGGCGCGCATCGCCGATGAGGATGTCACGCCACGCGGGCTGTGGCGTATCGCGCGCGCTGCCGGCATGATCGGCACTTCATTGTCCAGCGGCGGCTGAACACCCCGCACGACCCGCTCAGTCGCGTCGCCGTCAGGGCTTCATCGTCGTGACGAACACGGGCAGGTCGATGACGTCCGATATGCCAGACGCTGAAACTTCAGAGGAGATGACGGATCGGCAAGACCCACGGCTTCTCCCAGATGTAGATCGTCGACTTGTAGACCAACGTGGGCTCTCCGCCGTCAGCAGGAAACTTGTAAACGTTTCCTCGCCAAGGTCGCATTTTCACCTGAATGCCCGGCGGCGCGGGGAACTCTCTCGTTCCATTCATTCTTGGCGGCAAAACGGCTTCGACCTTCTGGGTCAGATCAGCCGCCCATACTGGCGCATTGAAGGCCTTTGCATATTGCTTGCAAAGGTGCCAGCCGTCGCCTTTTGCTTTTGTCTTTGGGCCAGTTGCCATCTGGCAGGCAGCGATGACCACTTCCTCGAAGACGTCCTTGGCAGTGGCGAAGGTGGTGATCAGGTCCGAGTCCAGCTCGTAGTCCTTATCGCCGAATTTCAAGCCGTAGCCGCCTACAAAGTCATGCTCCACGCCGTGTGCGATGATGCGGAGCTTCGTTGTTTTCGGCTTCCGCTTCCGCGCGTAGTTCGCGAGCAGCGACAAAGGCACATTCGGGTGTTGTCCCTTCTGGCAGGTAAAGCCTACCAGGCTGTCCGCAGCAACGGTGCCAAAGGCAAAGTCGATCAAGGTCACGTAGTTGTCGTCGGCCATAGACCTACTCCTCGTCCGACTGCGGACATGCTACTATAAATGAGCGAGCGATCACCTTTCTAGAACCTAATCGAGACAAAATAATGAAGAGTATTCAACTCTTGTGAGCGCGATTGCCGAGCGACCGCAATGAGCGTCGTGCTCAAAAGACAGGCATCAAAACCAGCGAGGGTTAACCAGCGTGTTTCGCAAGGCGCCGGATCGGGACTGCCATCACCTCGACGATGGCCGTGTGCGGCGGGAACTGAGTCGAATCACGCCGGACTTGTCGGGCTGTCGCCTGTACTATTCCCATCAACGGCAATCCTCTGCGGCATTCAGGTTGATGGTGGATGCGCCGAGATGCAAATCGTAGCGGATGGACGCGGCTGGCTGTCATGATGACCGAAACCCTGCGCGCCGCTCTGGCGAAGTGCCCGCTGATCGCGATCCTGCGCGGCATCTCGCCCGAGGAGGCGCCGGCGATCGGCGAGGTGCTGGTCGATGCCGGCTTCATCATCATCGAGGTGCCGCTGAATTCGCCGCGGCCGTTCGAGAGCATCGCGCGGCTGGCCAAGGCGCATCCCATCCACATGATCGGCGCCGGCACCGTGATGACGACGGCCGATGTCGATCGCGTCGCCGAAGCCGGCGGCAAGCTGATCGTCATGCCGCATACCGATCTCGACATCGTGCGCCACGCCCGGGCGCGCAATCTGGTCTGCCTGCCCGGCATCGCCACGCCGACCGAGG
>CAYNOF010000719.1:0-2193 GCA_964398335.1 uncultured Rhizobiaceae bacterium | reverse complement strand
GATCCACGTGATCGTCGCGCTGGGCAAGGCGATCGAGGAGCACGCGGCCGAGGGCGGCGTCGCGGGACGCGGCGGGCGTTATCGCAACAACGCGAGGATCCTGATCGACGGCATGCGCGGCATGGGTTTCCGCACCCTGCTGCCCGACGCGCTGCAGGCGCCGATCATCGTCACCTTCCACATGCCGACCGATCCGCGCTTCGTCTTCCAGCGCTTCTATGACGGGCTGAAGGATCGCGGCTACGTGATCTATCCCGGCAAGCTCACGGTGGCGGAGTCGTTCCGCATGGGCTGCATTGGCCGCCTCGATGCCGGGCACATGAAGGGCGCGCTGGCCGCCGTGCGCGAGGTGCTCGACGAGATGCGGGTCAGCAATGGCGGCCCGGCGCTGGCGGCGGAGTAGGAGGACAGAGCATGGCACCCGACGCTCTCACCCCGCGCGGCACCGCGACCATCGACGTCAACGGCCGCTCCTACCGACTGCCGCAGCGGCCCACCGTCGTGGTCTGCGTCGACGGCTCCGAGCCCGGCTACATCGAGCGCGCGGTCGAGGCCGGCGTGGCGCCGTGGTTCGCGCGCGTGCTGCGCGAGGGCACCAGCCTGCTCGCCGAATGCGTGGTGCCGAGCTTCACCAATCCCAACAACCTCTCGATCGTCACCGGCCGGCCGCCCGCGGTGCACGGCATCAGCGGCAACTACTTCCTCGATCCCGAGAGCGGGAACGAGGTGATGATGAACGATCCCAGGTTCCTGCGCGTCGAGACGCTGTTTCCCGCCTTCCAGCGCGCCGGCTGCCGCATCGCCGTGATCACCGCCAAGGACAAATTGCGCGGCCTGCTGGGCAAGGGGCTGGAGCTGGCGCCGGGCAAGGCCTGCAGCTTCTCCTCCGAGAAGGCCGACCAGGCGAGCATCGCCACCAACGGCATCGACAACGTGCTGTCGCTGGTCGGCATGCCCGTGCCCGACGTCTACAGCGCCGGCCTGAGCGAGTTCGTGTTCGCCGCCGGCGTGAAGCTGATGCAGCGCGACCGGCCGGACCTGATGTACCTGTCGACCACCGACTACATCCAGCACAAGCACGCGCCGGGCACGAAAGTCGCCAACGCCTTCTATGCGATGATGGACGGCTACCTGGCGCAGCTCGACGCGCTGGGCTGCACCATCGTGCTCACCGCCGATCACGGCATGAACGCCAAGCACGACCTCTCGGGCCAGCCGGACGTGATCTACCTGCAGGATATGCTCGACGGCTGGCTGGGCGAGGCCAAGGCGCGCGTGATCCTGCCGATCACCGATCCCTACGTCGTGCACCACGGCGCGCTGGGCTCGTTCGCGGTGGTCTATCTGCCGCGCGAGGCCAACGCCGCCAGCGTGATGACCAGGCTGCGCGCGACCGAGGGCATCGAATCGGCGCTCGGCCGCGAGGATGCCGCTGCGCGCTACGAGCTGCCGGGCGACCGGCTGGGCGACATCGTCGTCGTCTCGACGCGCCACAAGGTGCTGGGCACCAGCGCCGCGCGCCACGACCTCTCCGGCCTGACCGAGCCGCTGCGCAGCCATGGCGGCGTGTCGGAGCAGGGCGTGCCGCTGATCTGCAACCGCACGCTGGCGGCGGGCCCGACCCGCCGCTGGCGCAACTTCGACGCCTTCGACCTGGCGCTGAACCTGGTCGCCTGAGGAGATCGCCATGAACGTCCAGGTGAAGCTCGGCGGCATCGCGGCGCCCGTCACCGGCCTGCGCGAGAGCATGCGCATCGCCGGCAGGCGGGTCGACGGCGCGGCGACACTCGACGTGTTCAATCCCTGGAACAACAGCGTCGTCGGCACGGTGCCGCGCGCCAATCCCGCGCAGGTCGCCGAGGCCTTCCAGATCGCCTGCGACTACAAGCCGAAGCTCACCCGCTACGAGCGGCAGAAGATCCTGATGAACACGGCCGAGCTTCTGGTGGCGCGCAAGGACGAGATCGCGCGGCTGATCACCTCGGAGAGCGGGCTCTGCCTGAAGGATTCGCTGTACGAGGTCGGCCGCGCCTTCGACGTGTTCTCGCTCGCCGGCCAGCTCTGCATCCTCGACGATTCGCAGACCTTCTCCTGCGACCTCACCCCGCACGGCAAGCAGCGCAAGATCTTCACCCTGCGCGAGCCGCTCAACGCCATCAGCGCCATCACGCCGTTCAACCACCCGCTGAACAT
>CAYNOF010000718.1:0-3283 GCA_964398335.1 uncultured Rhizobiaceae bacterium | reverse complement strand
GGTGAGCGCGAAGGGCGCGGCATAGATCAGCACGAACAGGAAGCCGGCGACGCCCGGCAGCGAGACGCGGAAACGGCGGCTGACGACGAACAGCGCCCACCACATCAGGGTCGGCACCAGGATCAGGTACTGGATCGCGATCTTGGCTCCTGAGTCCGCCAGCTTGAGGTTGGGGCGGAACAGCATCGTGTAGGCCTTGTAGGCGGTCAGCTTCACGAACTCGGCCGGATTCTCCATCACGAAGCGGATCGTGCAGCGCAGATAGGCGTCACCGGGAACGCTGTAGCGATCGCCGTCGACGCCGCACCATTGCAGGCCCTTGTCCAGCGAGTACTCGGCGTTGTGGTTGCCGACCAGCTCGGCATAGGAGAAGGGATTGTTGCCGGCGAAGAGGTTGTAGCCGCCGTTCTTGGGCCAGAAGACCGGCGTGCCGGCGAAGCTCCATGACAACGCGACGAAGCTCACAAGCGTCGCGACGGCGAGAGCGACCGGCCGAGACCAGGGTGCGCGCACCAGCCAGGCGACGAACGCAAGCGCCACGATCAGCGTGATCGCGTTCGGACGCACCAGGGTGAACAGGCCCAGGGCCCCGCCCGCGATCAGCCAGTCGCGCCAGCGCGGCTCGCGCGCGGCCAGCGCGCAGGCGAAGACGGCGCCGATCAGCAGGATGTTGACGGCGCTGTCGCTGACACGCGGCAGGCCGATCAGGAAATAGGGGTTGAGGAAGATGGCCGCGAGCCAGAAGGCGATCCATGCCCATTGCCACCACGGCCGGCCGCGTCGCGCCGCCTCGCGGTCCTGCGCGGCCATGCTCAGCACCAGCCCGGCGACGAGCGCCCAGGTGCCCCACAGGCAAAGCGCGTGCACGATGCGCAGCGTCGGCTCGACGCCGCCCAGCCAGCCGGCGATCAGCGCCGGATAGCCCAGCGGCTCGAAGCCGCGCGTGGCCTCGCCGCGATGCAGCGCCTGGGCGAGCTCGAGATAGGACGGCATGATCGGCTCGATCGGCCGCAGGAAGGCGAGCCACACCGAGGCGGCGAAGGCCGGCAGCGCCAGCACGACAAGGGCGAGAGACAGGCGCTTCATGTCGGCGGCTTCAATCTGTCGAGCAGCGCGCTCAACCGCGCGGCATAG
This sequence comes from uncultured Rhizobiaceae bacterium, assembly GCA_964398335.1. Lineage (GTDB taxonomy): Bacteria > Pseudomonadota > Alphaproteobacteria > Reyranellales > Reyranellaceae > JAFAZJ01. Next base: position 2,149 of record CAYNOF010000718.1, on the reverse strand, counting down.
GCGGGCGCGTCATGGTCTTCCGCGCGTGTTCGCGCGGCGGCGCCCATGCGCTGGCGCAGCACCGGATCGTCGGCGAGGCGTGCGAGACGATCGGCGACGGCTGCGGCATCGCGCAGCGGTACGACGAAGCCCTCGACACCATCGCGCACGATGGCGCCGGCATTGGGCGTGACGATCGCCGGCAGACCGCTGGCCAGGGCCTCGTTCACCGCCATCGCCGAGCCCTCGTGCAGCGAGGGGAAGACGAAGACGTCGGCTGAACGGAAGATCGCGGGCATCTCGGCGTAGGGCACGTTGGCGACGTGGCGGTAGAGGCCATCGTAGCGCTTCAGCCAGTCGGTGCCGTCGACGATGCCGCCGACCAGCACGATCTCGATGTCCGGCCGTACGAGACGGCGCGCCGCCTCGAGGATGTACTTCACGCCCTTGCGCAGCCCGATCTGGCCGACGAACAGCGCGCGCAACCTGCCGTCGTTGCGCGGCGCGGCCGCCGGCGTGAAGCGCGCGACGTCGATCGGGAAGGGCAGCAGGTCGATGCTCGCGGGATCGCGGCCGTTCTCGATCATGGTGTCGCGCACGTATTCGGACGGCACGACCACGCGGTCGGCGAGCAGCGCCTCGTGCGTGTTGCGCGCGATCCATTCCTCCGAGGTGTCGCCGAACGAGACGTCGGCGAATTCAGGCGACAGGCGGCGCTCTTCCATCAGCGTGCGCAGGCCGCTGCGCAGATGGCCGATCGCCTGGTAGAGCAGGCAGATCGTGCCGCTGTCGCGGCAGGCCTGGAAGCTCTGCTCGGCCGAGCCGTCGAAGCCGATGAAGAAGTCCGGCCGCTCGCGCCGGATCATCGAGGCGATGCGTGCGTCGAAGCGGTCGTTGCGCCAGCGCAGCACCGCCGCGGTCGTCGGCGGCGACAGCAGGCGCGCCGAGGCGATATGCACCAACTCGCTGAACGGGGCGGTAGCGACGCGCGCCGGGTCGATGTCCGGGTGGCTGCGCCGGCCGAGTTCGCGCGCCAGCTTGTTGCCGACCTTCCCCGGCAGGATCTGCGCCAGGCGATGCAGCGTGTCGCCCGGCCGGTCATAGAACAGCGTCTCGAAGCGCACATCGAGATCCATGCGCTGCAGCAGGGCGACCAGCGGGTAGAGCAGCGAGGTCGCGCCGGGATGGGCGATCAGCAGGCGGCGCCGGCTCATGGCGGCACCGTGATGCCGCGATCGGGGAACAGGCGGGCCAGCGCCGATTTCAGGCCCGCGAGGTTCTGCTCGAAGCCCCAGCCGTCGATGATGGTCAGGCTCTCGTGGCCCATGGCGGCGAGCCGCTCGCGATCGGCGAGCGACTCGCGCAAGCACGCTGTCAGCGCGGCGACATCGCCGAAGGGATAGACGAAGCCGTTGACGCCGTCGCGCACCAGATCGCGCGCCGAGCCGACGCGATCGCTGGTGATCACCGGCCGGCCGGCATTCATCACCTCGTTGACGACGAGGCCCCAGGTCTCGCGTTGCGAAGGCAGCACGAAGAGATCGCAGAGATCGTAGAGCGCGGCGAGCTGGCGCTGCGGCTGGAAGCCCAGCAGGCGGATACGCCCGGCCGCGTCCAGCTCGGCGATGCGCGCCTCGACGCGGGAGCGCAGATCGCCGTCGCCGGCCATCAGCAGGACGGCGTCGCATTCGCGCGTCGCTTCGGCGAAGGCGTCGACGAGATCGAGCGGCGCCTTGCGGTCGATCAGCTTGGCGGCGTAGAGCGCGATCGGCCGGCCCGGCGCGAGGCTCAGCGATTGGCGCAGCGCCTCGCGGTTCACTGCCGCCTCGGCAATGCGCGCCTGGAACCAGGCATTGTCGACGGCATAGCCCATCGGCGTGAACTTCGCCGGATCGATGCCAAGGTCGCGGTAATGCGCTTCGTTCAACGCGCCGATGGTGAGATAGCGGTCGACCAGCCGGTCGATCAGGCCGAACAGTGCGTGCTTGATGCCGGCCCGCGCGCCCGAGCGTGCCTGGCCGACGGCGTTGGTCTCGTCGCGCAGCAGCACGCGCAGGCCCGCGGATTTCGCCGCCAGCATCGCCGCGACATGCGGCAGGCGCGCGTAGCCGTGGATCCACAGCGCGTCGAAGCGGCCTTCGCGCAGGCGGCTGCGCAAGCCACGGCTGAA
>CAYNOF010000717.1:0-2327 GCA_964398335.1 uncultured Rhizobiaceae bacterium | reverse complement strand
CATGGCGTGTCGCGCCTCGCGCTGGCCGAGGGCGCCAGGGTGATCGCACAGGACGAGAGCTTCACCTCCGCCGCCAAGCGCAAGGCCTATGAATCCGAGTTCCCCGGCGCGCGGGCGATCGCTGCGCAGGAGCCGGCCAGGATCGTCGAGGCGACGTTGAAGCTGGCCTCGCGCATCGACGCGCTGGTCAGCAATGATGCCTATCCGGCGTTGCGCGCGCCGCTCACCGAGGCGCGGCCGGAGGATTTCCGCGCCGCGCTGGAGACCATGGTGGTGAAGCCGTTCGAGCTGGCGCAGAAGGTCGTGCCCGTGATGCGCCGGCAGAAGGCGGGGCGCATCGTCTTCGTGTCCTCGGCGGCGCCGCTGCGCGGCATCGCCAACTATTCGATGTATGTCTCGGCACGCGCCGGCACCTTGGGTCTGGTGCAGTCGCTGGCCAAGGAGCTCGGGCGCGACAACATCACGGTCAACGCCGTGGGCTCGAACTATGTCGAGAATCCCGACTACTTCCCGCCCTCGCTGCTGGCCAATGCCGAGGCGATGAAGAAGATGACGGCGCAGATCCCGCTGGGCAGGCTGGGCAAGCCGGAGGAGCTGGCGGCGGCGATCTGCTTCCTGTGCTCCGATGGCGCGGGCTTCGTCACCGGCCACACGCTCGCGCATGCTGGAGGTTGGGCATGATGCCGTCGTCGAATCGAAGAGCCGGCAGGACGCCGGCGCTCCCATAAGAGGAGCTGGACATGAAACCGAAGAAGAAGCGGACGGGCCGTATCGGCCTGCTCACCAGCGGCGGCGACTGCGCCGGGCTCAATGCGGTGATCCGCGCCGTGGTGCGGCGTGCGGTCGACGGCCATGGCTGGGACGTGATCGGCATCCGCAAGGGCACGCACGGCTTGCTGGCGCGGCCGGTGGAGGCGGACGAGCTCAGGCCCGGCGCCGACGATGCCTCGCTGCTGCGCCTGGGCGGCACCATCCTTGGCACGACCAACAAAGGCGATCCCTTCGCCTTCCCGATGCCCGATGGCTCGCTGAAGGACCGTTCGCAGGAGATCGTCGAGGGCTTCCACGCGCTCGACCTCGATGCGCTGATCGGTGTCGGCGGCGACGGCAGCCTCGCGATCCTCTCCAGGCTCGCCAAGCAGGGCGACATCCCCTTCGTCGGCATTCCCAAGACCATCGACAACGACGTGGCGCGCACCGAACGCGCCGTGGGCTTCGCCACCGCCGTGGCGACCGCGACCGAGGCGCTCGACCGCCTGCAGCCGACCGCGGCGAGCCATGACCGCGTGATGGTCCTGGAGGTGATGGGCCGCGACGCCGGCCATATCGCGATCGCGGCGGGCATCGCCGGCGGTGCCGACGTCGTGCTGATCCCGGAAGTCGCCTGGACCTTCGACGCGGTGTCGCATCACGTGACCGAGCTGCGCGTCGTCGGCCGCGATTTCGCCCTGGTCGTGGTCGCCGAGGCGGCCAGGCCTGCCGATGTCGATGCCAAGACGATGAAAGATGCCGGCGGCATCGGCCACTGGCTGGCGACGAAACTGGGCACCGCCACCGGGGCGGAGACGCGCGTGACGGTGCTGGGCCATGTCCAGCGCGGCGGCACGCCCCTGGCCGAAGATCGCCTGCTCGGCTCCCTGCTCGGCGTGCACGCCGTGGATCTCGTCGCCGCGGGCCGCACCGGCCGTATGGTGGCGTGGTCGAATCGCGAGGTGATCGACGTGCCGCTGGAGGAAGTCGTGGGCGTGCCGCACGTCGTCGACCCGAACGGCCCGATGGTGCGCACGGCACGCGGGCTGGGCATCTGCCTGGGCGATGAGACGGGAAGCTGAGGTGGTGGCGTTGACCCCCGACCCTTACATCGCCGGGCGCCACCGATGATCTGTATAGCCGCGGCGCGTGACGGAATTATGGCTGCATGACGCTGGGCCGCGCCATCGCCGTGGTCGGCGGCTTCACCATGGTGAGCCGTCTGCTCGGCTTCATCCGCGACATGGCGATCGCCCGCTTCGTCGGTGCGGGGCCGGTGGGCGATGCCTTCTTCATCGCACTGAAGCTGCCGAACTTCTTCCGCAGCCTGTTCGCCGAAGGCGCCTTCGCCTCGACCTTCGTGCCGCTGTTCACCGCCGAGCGCGTCAAGGGTGGCGTCGGCGAGGCCACCGCCTTCGCGCGCGAGGCACAGGCGGCGCTGCTCACCGTGCTGGTGCCCTTCGTCGCGCTGTCGATCATCGCCATGCCGGTCGTGGTCTCGGTGATCGCGCCGGGTCTCGGTGACAGCAGGCAGACCATCGCCTGGGCGATCGAGTTCAGCCGCATCACCTTTCCCT
>CAYNOF010000716.1:0-2921 GCA_964398335.1 uncultured Rhizobiaceae bacterium | reverse complement strand
AGCGTGTTGTTGATGGCGCCCTTGACCTGCGGATGGGTGCCGGTCCAGTCGACCACCATGTGGCCGCCCGTCTTGCGGATCGTCACGAACAGCCGGATCGGCTGGCCGTAGTCGACGCCGTCGTCGTCGATCCAGTCCTCGAAGCTCCACTCGCCGTCGGGCAGCTGTGCCAGGGCCGCGCGCGTCAGACGCTCGGCGTAGTCGATGACCTCCTTGAGGTACAGCTTCGTCTGCTCGGGTCCATAGCGTTCGACGATCTCGGCGAATTGCGTCTCGCCGATATGGCAGGCCGCGAGCTGCGCGCGCAGGTCGCCAAACAGCTGGACCGGCAGGCGCACGTTCTTCTCGATGAACGTCATGATGGTCTTGTTGAGCTTGCCGGCCTCGTACAGCTTCATCGGCGCGATGCGCAGGCCCTCGGCGTAGATCTCGGTCGAGTCGGAGGCGTTCGAGCCCGCCACACGGCCGCCGACATCGATGTGGTGACAGACGGTGCAGGCGAAGGCCAGCCGCTCGCCCGCGTGATAGAGCGGCTTGATCACGAAGATGTCGGGCAGGTGCATGCCGCCGTCGAACGGGTCGTTCATGATGAAGACGTCGCCCGGCGCCATGTCGCCGCCGAAATGGCGCATGATCGATTCCATCGCGGTCGGCACCGAGCCGAGATGCCCCGGCAAGGTCAGGCCCTGCGCGGCGAGCTTGCCGTTGGCGTCGGCGAAGCCCGTCGAATAGTCCATGTTGTCCTTGAGCACGCCGGAATAGGTCGTCCGGAAGACCGTCAGCGCCATCTCGTCGGCGATCGAGAAGATCGCGTTCTTGAACAGCTCCAGCGTGATCGGATCGGATGCTGCGGCCACTGTCTCATTCTCCGGAACAATCGGACTCGTCGGGCGACACGGCTCTTCCCAGCAATTTGCGGGCCTATGCCGCGAACCACCGCCCCCATGGCGTGAAGGCACCCTTGTCGGCTCCCAGGGCGTCCAGCGCCGACCATAGCGTGACCGCCACCGAATCGAGAATCGGGATGCCCAGTGTCGCTTCGAGCCGCGCGGCAGGCAATGCCCCGCGCATGTTGGTGCATAGAATCACGGCAGCGTCGCAGCCGGCCCCGGCCATCCTGCCCAGGGCGGCGTCAATCCATTCCTCGCTGATCGTGGCGAAGGAGAAATTGTCGCGCAGGCCCAGATGCGTCTCCGCGCCGATGCGCAGGCCAGCCTTGCTCCAGGTGTCGACGATCCGCGCCTGCACGTCGCCGGTATAGGGGCTGATCAGACCGATATTGCCGAGCCGGAGGCGCCGGACGAGGGCCCGGTAGCCCAGCACGCAGGTGGCGGCGCGGATGCCGGTCGCCCGCTCGATGCGCCGCACGAGCTCCTCGTCGCGATCGAAGCCGAGCCAGCTCGCCGACGTGCCGTTCCAGGCGATGACGTCGCAGCGCGCGTGCGACAGCAGCTCCGCCGCCGACAGGATCGGCTCGTAGGCGAACTGATCCAGGGCGCTATCGCTGAGCGCGATCTCCGTCACCTTGAAGCGCGAGAAATGCGCGGTGATGTCGGGATGCCCGTGCAGCATCGAGGCGGTGAGCGGCTCCAGCACCGTGTTCGATGAAGGCGTGAGCATCCCCAGGCGCGGCATGGCTGGCTGGTCGGGCCGTGATCTCAGTCGGCGGGTTTGCGCCGGCGCGGGTCGTTGGCGAAGATCAGCTCCTCGTTGCCGAGGTTGACCGGCGTGAGATCGTTGTCGTCGAGCGGGATGCCCTCGTTGTACGCCACGCCGCCGCAGGCGCCCGACTCGTTGACCGCGTGGCAGGAGGACAGGACGCTGACATCGGTGTCCGCCGCCTTTGTCAGCTGCGGCTGGCCGGTGGCGAAGAAGCCGACCGACGTGTCGTTGATGAACGGGTGGAAGTCGACGATGAAGGCGGGGTTCTCGCTGCGCGACGGCGTGCCGCCAAAGATGCTCCCGCCGGCGTTGAGCGTGACGCCGAAGCCGGTCACGTTGCCGTTGATGAAAAGGTCGGAGTCGGGCCCCAGCGTCGTCAGGCTCACGCTCGAGAACGGACCGGCGGTGAGGCCGTCGCTGGTGACCAGCAGCGTTTCCGAGCTGACGATGGCGATCGCCTTGCCGGATGTGCCGCTGATGTTCGCGATCAGGTTGTCGGGATTGGTCAGCGCGACCACGCCGCCCATCGCGAAGGTCACGGTATCGGCGATGATCGGCGCGGTCTGGGTGAGCTGACCGCCGGCCGAGATGAAGGCGAGGTTGTTGAAGCCCGAAAGCTCGCCATTCACCGCGATGTTGCCCAGCGCCCGCAACGTCAGGCTGGTGAACGAGGTATTGGCGACGGCGTCGAGGATGGTGATGGTGCCGCCGCCCGAGCCGGGGCCGCCGGTCGCGTCGATGATGACGTCGGCCGACGACAGCAGGCTCAGCAGCGTCGCGACGCTGATGTTCGAGGCGCTCGCGGTGCCGGTGATCGTGTCGCCGGTCACGTCGATGTTGCTGTCGGAGGCGTTGCTGATCGTGATGTCGCTGGGATCGAGCAGCAGCGTGCCGGTGAGGCCGCGCGCGGCGCGCAGGTCGACCGTGCCGTCGAAGGAGAGCCGGGCCTTGCCCGAGACCTCGGCGAAGCCGCCGTCGCCGCCCTGGGCGCCGCCCCGGGCCGTGATCGTGCCGGCGAACACCGTGGTGTTGTCGGCCCACACGATCACCGTGCCGCCATTGCCCAGGCCGAGGGCGTCGGCGGCGATCGCCGCGCCGCGCTCCACGATCGTGATCCCGGCATTGGCGATCGGCCCCTGGCCCTGCCTGCCGCCGCCGACCAGCACCGTGCCGCCGCCCGCGCCGCCGCTGGCGTCGATCCGCGCCATCGACCGCAGCGTCACCCGCGATGCCGTCACCGTCACCGTGCCGCCCCGCCG
>CAYNOF010000715.1:0-2262 GCA_964398335.1 uncultured Rhizobiaceae bacterium | reverse complement strand
GCAGGAAGTCCGCGACTATGCCGCCAAGGGCATGGGCGACATGTCGGCGAAGTTCCGCGAGAAGGGCAGCGAGATCTATCTGCCGGCGGCGGATTGATCCGGGCTCACAGGCCCTTCAGGAAATCGACCAGGAGCGCGTTCACCTCGGCGGCGCGCTCCTGCTGGATCCAGTGGCCGGCGCCATCGAGGATGTGCTTGCCGCGCAGCTTGGGCAGCGTCTTGGGAAAGGCGTCGAGCTGTGACTGCGCGGCAGGGAAGCGCAGCACACCGTCGCGGCTGCCGGCGATGAACTGCGCCGGCACGGTGATCGGCTGGCCGCGCCACGGGCCGGAAAGAGACCAGGTGCGCGTGAGGTTGCGATACCAGTTCAATCCGCCGCGGAAGCCGGCGCGGCTGAACTCGCCGGTGTAGTAATCGAGATCGGCCTCGCTCATCCACGGCGGCAGGGTCTCGGGATCGACGGTGTTGTCGAGCAGCCCGCCGCCCGGCGGCAGCACGGCGAAGCCCTTGCCCTTCTCGCGCAGCTCGCCGCCGGCGGTGAAGTAGACGCGGCGCAGGCTGTTGCGCACGTCCTTCTGCAGCTCGGCCTCGGCCACGCCGGGGTTCTGGAAGTACTGGATGTAGAAGGTCGTGATGCCGAGCTTGGCGAGCGCGCTCAGCAGGTCGGTGTAGCCTGGCGGCGACCACGGCACGCTCATGCCGACCACGGCGCGGAACACGTCGGGGCGCCACATCGCGGCGTGCCACGCGACCGGCGCGCCCCAGTCGTGGCCGACGATCACCGCCTGCTCCGCATCGAGCTTCTTCACCAGCTCGACCATGTCGCCGACGATGTGGAACAGCGTGTACTGGTCGATCGCTTCGGGCGCGTCGGTGCCGACATAACCGCGCATGTCGGGAGCGACGGCGCGAAAGCCGGCAGCGGCGACCGCCTGCAGCTGGTGGCGCCACGAGTACCAGCTCTCCGGCCAGCCATGACAGAACAGCACCAGCGGTCCGCTGCCCGCCTCGGCGTAGCGGATCGAGATGCCGTTGGCCTCGACGCGCTTGAGGGCGACGCCGGGCACCGGCGAGACGAGCAGCGGATCGGACATCGAGGGCTCCGGCAGAAAGGGGCGGCGATTATCGCGGGGACACGGGCGCGGCGGCAACGCCGCGTGCACGCCATTTCATCATTGCCGCCGCGCCAGCGAAGATCGAGGCGAAGGCCAGCAGCGAGCCCAGTGACAGGGTCGACACGCCGCTCAGTCCCTGGCCGATGGTGCAGCCCAGCGCCAGCACGCCGCCCACGCCCATCAGCACGCCGCCCGTGATGTAGCGGCCGGTGGCGGCGGCGCCGTCGAAGCCCTCGAGCTTCATCTCGCCGCGCGCCAGGGCGACGATCGCGGCGCCCAGAGGAATGCCCAGCGCCCAGGCGATGCCGAACTCCAGCGCGGCACCGGTGTAGGTCAGCAGGTAGACGATGGTCTGCGCCCAGGGGCCGGTGACGGTGATGCTCTCCAGCGCCATGGGCTGGAACTCGTCGGCGCCGATGATGCCGGTGGCGGCGAAGCCCGCCGGCACCAGCAGGCCGATCAGCGCGCCGCCGATCAGATGCCTGGCCTCGACACGCTGGCGCAGCACGAAGAGCAGCGCCGGCACGACCAGCAGCGCCACGATCAGCCAGCGTGCGACGTTGGCGGAAAGGCCGGTGACGCGCGCGAGGATCGTCGGCAGGCTCTGGTCGGCGACGCCGAGCGCGATGCCGGTGGCGGTGCTGAAGCTCTGCCGCGGCGGCGCGAGGATGCCGCGCAAGGTGGCGTAGGACACCAGGCCCATCACCAGCAGCGTGACCAGCGAGCGCAGGTTGCCGCCGGCGGCCAGCACCAGCAGGCGCGCGCCGCAGCCGCCGGTCAGCACCATGCCGGCACCGAACATCAGGCCGCCCAGCACCGCGCCGCCCAGCGGCAGGGCGCCCGGCAGATAGATGCACTTGGTGAGGTCGATCGCGCCTGACGCGGCCAGCGCCTCGACGCCGACCAGCGCGACGATCGCGGCGACGAGGTAGCCGCGCAGGCGTGGCGCGTCGGGCCTGGTCAGCGCGTCCTCGACCGCGCCGCGCACGCAGAATCCCGACCACCGGCCGGCGGCACCGAAGGTGACGCCGATGGCGAGGCCGAGCAGGAGCGCGCAGGCGCGGGGGTCGAGATCGCCCATGGCGCTGGCATAGCCGATGCGCCGCCGCCGGGGTAGGCTCGCCGCCGCATCCGGAGCAGGAGTTGC